>DASPIV010000286.1:0-15649 GCA_035628955.1 Bordetella sp. | reverse complement strand
CTGCTGCTGTCGCGCTCGGGGCCGCTCGGCTTCCTGGGCTGGCTGTTCTCGTTCCAGGCCATGGTGCTGGCGCAGGCGGTGCTGGTGAGCCCGGTGGTGACAGCCCTGGTGCGCCAAACTGTCGAAGACGCCGAGCGCCATCATGGCGAGCAATTGCGTTCGTTGCGCGCCCGCACGCTGGTGCGCAGCCTGCTGCTGGTCTGGGATGAACGCTTCACCCTGCTCACCATTGTCATCACCGCCTTCGGCCGGGCCATCTCCGAGGTGGGGGCGGTGATGGTGGTGGGCGGCAATATCGAAGGCTATACGCGGGTCATGACCACCGCCATCGCCCTGGAGACCAGCAAGGGCGATCTGCCCCTGGCCCTGGCGTTGGGCATGCTGCTGTTGTTCGTGGTGCTGCTGCTGAACATACTGGCCGCCATCGTGCGGCGCTGGCGCGAGCGGCGCGATGCCGGAATGCCGGGGCTGTTCGGCCATGCCGGAGCCCTGCCATGAAGCGGTTGGGGTGCGATGCCGGGCCGCTTGCGGCGGGTGCCGCCGAACGCCGGGCGCAGGCCCATGAGGCCGGCCCGCTGTTCGACTTGCGCGATGTCGATGTCGATTACGGTGCCGTACAGGCGCTGCGCCAAGTGTCGTTGACCATACGGGCGGGCGAATGCGTGGCCCTGGTCGGCGCCAACGGCAGCGGCAAGAGCACGCTGCTGAGGCTGTTGCATTGCCTGCTGCAGCCGACCCGAGGCCGGGCGCGCTGCGCGGCGCGCCGCCGGCAGGCCATGTTGTTCCAGCATCCCTACATGCTGCGGACGTCGGCGTTGAACAACGTGGCCCTGGGCCTGTGGCTGCGTGGCGTGCGCTGGCGCCAGGCCCGCGAGCAGGCGCACCAGGCGCTGCGGGACGCCGGCATGACCGACTTGGCCGCACGCAGTGCCAAGACCTTGTCCGGCGGCCAGCAACAGCGGCTGGCCATGGTCCGCGCCTGGGCGCTGGCCCCCGAGGTGCTGCTGCTGGACGAACCCACCGCCAGCCTGGATCCGCATGCCAAGCGTGAAGTCGAGCAGATGATGCAAACCTACGCGCAGGCAGGTGCCGGCCGCAATCCCGCCATGGTGTTCAGCAGCCACAACCTGGGGCAGGTCAAGCGGCTGGCGCGGCGCGTGATCTACCTGGAGCGCGGCCGTATCGTGGCCGACCTGCCGGTCGATGATTTTTTCTACGGCCCGCTGCCCGAAGCGGCCAGCCTGTTCGTCAAAGGAGAACGCATACCATGAACCTATCCAAGCTATGGCGCCGCGCCGCCGTACCGGCGCTGATGATGGCGTCGGTCCTGGCCATACCGGTGGCGGGTGCCGAAACCATCGTCATGGCCTCGACTACGTCCACCGAGCAGTCCGGCTTGTTCTCGCACCTGCTGCCCGCCTTCAAGCAGGCCAGTGGCATCGACATCAAGGTGGTGGCGCAAGGCACGGGCCAGGCGCTGGACATGGCTCGCCGCGGCGATGCCGACGTACTGTTCGTGCACGACCAGGTGGCCGAGGAAAAATTCGTGGCCGAGGGCTATGCCACCAAGCGCTACCCTGTCATGTACAACGATTTCGTGCTGATCGGGCCCGCTTCCGATCCGGCAGGCGTGCAGGAGCAGGATATTGTGCGGGCGTTGGCCAAGCTGGCGAAAACCAACGCGCTCTTCGTGTCGCGCGGCGATAAAAGCGGCACCCATGCTGCCGAACTGCGGCTCTGGAAAGCCGCCGGTGCCGATGACCACGGCAAGGGCTATAAGGCATGCGGCTGCGGCATGGGCCCGGCGCTGAACATGGCGTCGTCAATGAATGCCTATGTGTTGTCCGACCGCGGCACATGGCTCAGCTTCAAGAACCCGGGCGAGCTCAAAGTACTGGTGGAAGGCGACAAGCGCCTGTTCAACCAGTATGGCGTCATGGTGGTGAATCCGGCCAAGTACCCCCACGTGAAGGCCAGGCTGGCGCAGCAGTTCGTGGATTGGGTAACGTCGAAAGCCGGCCAGCATGCTATTGCCAGCTATCAGGTCAATGGCCAGCAACTGTTCTTTCCGAACGCCGGGCAGTAGTTGTGCCCGGCCGCTACCAGTGCAGGTAGTACATGGCCTTGGCCAGCAGCAGGATCAGCACCACGTGGCAGAACACGCTGATATGGATGCGGCGTGAATTGCGCGCGTTCAGCCGGCCCCGGCGCTGCAAGGCCATGGCCGCCAGGAAGTGGCCGAACACGCTGGCCGCCAACATGATCTTCAGCCCGAGCAGCAGCCCGAAACTGCTGGCCAGGGGCTGCGCCAGCGCGGCGCGGTGCTGCCAGGCCAGGCCCAGCCCGGCGCCATACAGCACCAGCAGAACCCAGGGGATTACGCGGCGGGCCCGCGTGCCTATGGCGGATTCCATGATGCGCATGGCTTCGCGCGGCACGTGCCGGCGCACCCCCTCGAGCATGACGACCTCGAAGAATACGGTGCCGGCAAACGCCACCGCGGCAAGCAAGTGCAGAATCAGCAGGACAGGATAGGACATGGCGCAGGGGGCGGATTGGAGTCAGGCCGATGTTCACCCCGCGCGCAGGCCAGGCCCAATGACGAGGATCACGTTCCGCCGCAATCGCGGGGCTAGCGGCCTTCCTGGGCGCTTTCCACCACCATGTCCAGCACGTAGGCGTAGCGCGACGCGTCGGCCGGCACTTGCTGGCGTTCATAGCGCTTGATGCGCAGCACGTTGCGCACGCCGGGCTCGTGCGTATAGCCTTCGATATCGCTGTAGAAGGCTTGCCAGTCGCCATGGCCGGTTTTCAGGCCATTGGTGTCATACTGGATTTCGCGTACTTGCAGGCACTGCATGCTGGGGATCAGCGGGTGAGAGCAGGGCACGCGCTGCGCCGCCACTTCCAGGAAAAGGGTCTGCCCGGCCGAGCCGAAGCGCGTCGGGTCGGTAGGCGTGCCCGCCAGTATCCATTGTGCGCCGTCAGTGAAGCCCAGCGTCAGCGTGGGGCCGTCTTGCCCCGGGTCGATGCGCCACGTAGCGGCCCGCGGTAGTTGCTGGCTGAACGCTTGCTCGTATTGCATCAGGCCGGGCTCGCCGCAGGCCATCATCGTGCCGACCACCTGCGCTATTTCGAGCCGATCGCCCCGGGTCTGGTAGCTGGCGCCCAGCCGATTGCAGAGCCCCGACACCGACAAGCGGCTGTCGGCGAAGCTCAGGCGCAGCGGCGCGCCGTTGCGCGTGGTGGGTGGTACCCAGCGTTTTTGCGCGGCACCGCTGGCATCGCGTGCCTGGGCCAGGTCCCAGTGGTAGGCCGACAGCGTGGCACTGGAGGCAGAACTTTGTGCGGTGGTCGAAGGCGTGCGGTCGTGGTTCATGGCGCAGGCAGCCAGCACGCCCAGCGTACTGGCCAGAAAGAATCGAAATATCAGGCGGATCATGTGGCGCTTCTGCGTGATTGCCCGGCGGGCCGACATTCGATTATGGCGCGAATAAGCGCTGCGTGGGCCAGTTCGCCCCGGCGGTTCGCCATGCTTGTGGAAATTTACATCTTGAATCAGGCGCGCGGCCATACGCCCGAACTGCCGCGGCGATGGCTGTCGAGCAGATGCGTATCGATCATGCCGGTGGCCTCCATGAGCGCATGCATGGTGGTGGGCCCCACGAACGAGAAGCCGCGCTGGCGCAGTGCCTTGCTCAAGGCCGTGGATGCCGGGGATACCGTGAGAATTTCCGCGATGGTGCGCGGCGCCGGCGTGGTGGCGGGCTGGAAAGACCAGATGAAATCCGCCAGCCCGCCGTCGCGCCGCAAGGCGACCGTGGCGGCCGCATTGTTGATGGTGGCCAGGATCTTGGCACGGTTGCGTACGATGCCGCTGTCGGCCAGCAGGCGCTCGACATCCGTTGGAGTAAAGGCCGCCACCACGTCAGGATCGAACTGGTGGAATGCCGCGCGGAATGCCTGGCGCTTGCGCAGGATGGTCGCCCACGACAGGCCAGCCTGAAAACATTCCAGGCTTAGCCGTTCGAACAGGCCGTGTTCGTCGCGTACCGGCATGCCCCATTCGGTATCGTAGTAATGGCGTAGCAACGGATCTTGCGCCGCCCAGGGCGGCCGTGCCAGGCCGTCCTCGCCGATGATGACGCCGCTGTCCGGACTCATGCGGCCAGCTTGCCCTGGCCGCTTTCCAGCGCAAGCAACAGCGCCTTGGCGCGCAGGCCACCCGCGAAACCGGTCAGGTCGCCCGATGCGCCCACGACGCGATGGCACGGGGCAACGATGGAAATCGGATTGCGCCCATTGGCCGCGCCCACCGCGCGTACGGCCTTGTCGCGTCCGATTTGCGTGGCGATGTCGCGATAGCTGCGCGTCTGGCCATACGGAATCGTCAGCAGTGCGGCCCAGACTTGCTTCTGGAATTCCGTACCGTTGAAGTCCAGGGGCAGGTCGAAGCGATTGCGCTTGCCGGAAAAATACTCGGCCAGTTGGCGCTCGGCTTCCAGCAGCACGGGATGCTGCGGATCTTCTTGCAGGGGCCCCAGGCGCACCCGATTGGGCTTGTCGTTTTCCCAAAGAATGGCGGCCAGCTTCGACTGCCTTGCCACCAGCTTCAATTGGCCCACAGGCGAGTCGACGGTTTTATATGCGTATGACATGATCAGGTTTCCTTTGCGAATACAGGCGGCATATCTTGCTTGCCGCGGCCGGGCGCCGGCGGCGCCGCGCACCCGGTGCCTGGCGCTACAGGTACCCAGTCTAGGGGCCGCGCCAGTACGCCGCACTCGCATTCTTGCCGTCGATTTCCACTTGCGGTGCCGTCATGGGCGCGGCCCGAACAGCGCGTCGAGCTGGCTGCCGGCGGCGGCCTGGGCAAAGGCAGTATCGAAGCGCCCTTGCGCCACGGCTTGCGCGGCGTGCATGAAGCCCGCCCAGGCCGACCGCGCCAGGGCACCGCCCACGCTGATGCGGCGTACGCCCAGCGCGGCGATATCCTGCAAGCCGAGTTCGCTGGTCGACCCCACCAGCAGGTTCACCGGTTTGGGTGCCACGGCCGCCACGACCGCCGCGATCTGTTCCCGCGTGCGTATGCCGGGCGCATACAGGCAGTCGGCCCCGGCTTCGGCGTAGGCTTGTAGGCGGGCGATAGTGTCGTCCAGATCGGGCCGGCCCACGATGAAGTTCTCGGCGCGGCCCACCAGCAGCGCGCCGGTGCCGGCCGCATCGATGGCGCGCCGCGCGGCTTGCAGGCGGGTGACCGCGACGTCTACGGGAAACAGCGGGTCGGCCGGGTTGCCGGTGGAATCCTCGATCGACAGGCCCGCGATGCCGGTGTCCACCGCCAGCCGCACATTGCGCGCCACGCCGTCGGCATCGGCGGCGTAGCCATTCTCGAAGTCGGCGTTCAGCGGCAGGCTGGTGGCGGCCACCATCGTGCGCAGATGTGCCAGCACCGATTCCAGCGTGGCTGCGCCGTCGCGCTGGCCTTGCGACCACGACATGCCTGAACTGGTAGTGGCCAAGGCCTTGAAGCCCAGGCTTTGCAGATACCGGGCGCTGCCCACGTCCCAGGGGTTGGGCAGAATGAAACAGCCTTGTTCGTGCAGGGCGCGAAAGGCTGCGCAGGTGTCGGCGGGGGATGATGGCATGGTGAAGGGCTCCGGACCGGTACGGAAAAGAAGCGGCGGCGGCGCCGCCCTTGACTGCGACCGTACTCAATATCCGTTTGCACGGCAACCGCCACGCAGCGCCCACCCCCGCCGCCGCGTATTGGCAAGGTTTTTTCAGGTGTCTGCTTACCGCAAGGGAGTCAGGCACCCGAGTTTCGCTTCAGCCTGGCTTCGAACCGGTGCCCAGGCAAAGGCGTCCGGCTTGGCCTGCGCGACCGCCCCGCTGGCCAGCAGCGCTTCGCACGCTTCGGCGTCCAGGCCGGCGGCCCGCAGCAGTTCCAGCGTATGTTCGCCCAGATCGGGCGGCGGCAGGGTCTGGATACCGTCGTCCGCCGCGTGCAGGCGGGGGAACTCCGGCACGTCGAAGTCCAGGCCCCGGTACTGCACGGCGCGCAGCTTGCCCGGCTGATGCGCCTGCGGCGCCTCGAGTACGCGCTCAAGCGGCAGCACTTCGGTGCAGCCCACCCCAGCCGCCTTAAGGCGCATTTCGACCGTATCGAAAGAATGGGCGGCGATCGCCGTTTTGACGATATCTTCGACCTGGCCGCGCGCCTTTTTGCGGCCGCGCAGGCCTGCCAGGGCGGGGTCATCGGCTTGCGGCAAGTCGAGCGCCTGGCAGAACTTCAGCCAGTGCGCATCCGTAAGCATCAGCAGGTAGACCCAGCGCTCGTCCGACGTCAGATAGGCCCCGTAACCGGGCATGCTGAATTCGCCGTGGGGCTCGCGTTCGGGGCGTCCCAGCAACTGGGTCTTCAACTGCACGCCCACCAGGTCGCGCGAGGCCACATGCAGGCCGGTTTCGTACAGGCCCACTTCGATCGGCTCGGCCGGCTGGCCGGCTTTTTCTTGCAATAGCGCGGCCAGGATACCGATTACCGCGTAGGCCCCGGCGAACTGATCATGGTACGAGGGCCCCAAGCGGCTGGGCCGGCCATTGATGCGATTGCCTTCCATCACGCCTGTGGAGGCTTCGGCGACCGGATTCGACGCAAGGTCGTCGGCCTGCGGTCCTGCCGCGTAGCCTCGGATGTGGCAGTAGATCAGCCGGGGATTGATGGCCGCGCAGTCTTCCTGGGTCAATCCGAGCTTGCGTGCCGCCTTGGGCGCCAGGTTGTGCACGAGTGCATCTGCCGTGGCCAGTAGTTTGGCGAAGGCAGCCCGTCCGTCGGGATGCGCTAGGTCGATGCAGGCACTTTTCTTGCCATGGCTGTAGGCAATGAATGTGCCGCTGGGGCCGCCGCGCACCAGAGCGCGTGTCGGGTCGCCGCGGGGCGGTTCGACCTTGATGACCTCAGCACCCAGTTGGGAAAGGATGTGCGACGCAAACGGGGCGGCCAGCATCGTGCCCAGTTCTATGACGCGGCGTCCCGCCAGGGGGGGCGATTGCATGGGCTACTCCTGCCTAATTAAAATGTAGAATGCATTATATATCCGTATATTTTGCCGACAACTAGGAGGGGTTACTAGGGAAAGTCCGTATTAACCCGTCAACGCAAAAATATAAAATGCATTCTATATTGCTTGGCGATCCACCGAAACCCCAGACCCCGTAGGAGATCAACATCGTGCACAGAAGGACTTTTCTATCCGGATGTGCCGCGGCAGCCTCGATCGCAGTGCCGGGCTGGGTGCGTGCACAACAAGCTTCCCCTGGCATCGATGCGGCCAGCAAGACGGTCACGGTGGGTGCGTTCACGCCCGTTACCGGCCCTGTGCCGTTCTATGCCATCCTGACGCACGCGGCTGAATCCTGCTTCAAGTGGGCCAACGAGGCCAACGTACTCGACGGCTGGAAAATCAAGTTCGTTACCTACGACGACGGTTATGAGCCGGCGCGCAGCGTGGCCGTCACGCGCCGTCTGGTCGAAGAAGACAAGATCTTCGCGCTGGCCGCCCCGGTGGGCACGGCGCAATCGGTCGCCGTCATTCCCTACGCCAAAGAGCAGGGCCTGCCCATGATCGGCCCCATCGGTGGTGCGACGGCACTGTTTGCCGAGCGCCTGGTGTTCCCGCTGCTGCCGGATTACGGCTGGTCGGCGGCCTCGAACCTGGATTACGCCTTCAACGATCTGCACGCCAGCCGCGTCGCCTTGCTGTGGGAAAACGACGAACTGGGCCGTTCGGCCAAGCGCGGTTTCGACCTGCTGCTGCAGACGCGCAAGCAAAAGGCCGCCGAGTCGATTCCTTTTGAAATCCGCAGCACCGACTTCACACCGCACTTGCGCCGCATTGCCAATGCCGAGGCCGAGGTGGTGATCCTGTTCGGATCCAACGCCAATCTGGCCTCGGCGCTCAAGGCCGCCAACCGCCTCGGCTTTGAGGCGAAATGGATGGCGCCGTTCTTCACGGCGGATCCAACCACCTACAAGCTGGCCGGTCCATTGCTGGATGGCACCTATTTTTCGTCGTGGCTGCTGCCCGTGACGGACGACGATCCGCAGGTCAAGGCGTACCGCGACACCATTGCGAAGTCCTACCCCAGCGACCCCATCGGGGTGTTCGGCCTGAACGGCTGGAGCAATGCAGCCCTGTTCGTCAAGGGATTCCAGATGCTGCTGGCCAGTGGCAAGGCCCTGACGCGCGCCAACCTGGTGGACGTCATGGAAACGATGCGCGACCAGGCCGTGGGCGGAGCGCGCCAGGTCACTTTCAAGCCTGGCGACCACCGCGGGGCACGCCAGGAAGCCATCATCCAAGCGGTGTCGGGTGGCAGCTTCAAGCTGGTGCGTGACTTCAAGCCGTATCCCGCCGAAGTCTTCGATGCAAAGCTGTAGGAGTGTGCGCGTGAGTACTGATTACCATGCCTGGGTCGGCCGGGAAGAAACGCTGACGGCAAACATCCAGCTGCAGGCGGTGCAGGCCATGGCGGCGACCTTGGACTTGTCCGCCGCGCCCAATATGGGCGAGCCACTGCCCCCGGGTTGGCAGTGGCTGTTCTTCAACCCGGTCGCGCGCCGCAGCGGCCTGGGTACTGATGGGCATCCGCAACGCGGCGGTTTCCTGCCACCTGTCGAACTACCGCGCCGCATGTGGGCGGGCAGCCGCATCCGTTATCTGGCCAACTTGCCGGTCGGTGCCGAGGCGGTTCGCCATAGTCGAATTGCCAAGGTTGAGAACAAGATCGGCAAGCGGGGCGCGTTGTGGTTCGTCACTGTCGAACACACTACGTCGTGTGTCGGCACCACCTGCATGATCGAAGAACAGGACATTGTCTATCGCGAGGCCACGCTGCCCGGAGCAGTCGCGCCGGCGCCTCAGCCCTACGAAGGGCAGGCGCAATGGGGACGCGAGTTCCAGCCAGATACGACGCTGCTGTTCCGCTATTCGGCCCTGACCTTCAACGGCCACCGGATTCACTATGACCAGGCCTACGCACGCAATGAAGAGGGTTATCCGGACCTGGTGGTGCACGGCCCGCTGACCGCGACCTTGCTGCAGCAGTTGGCGCTTGAATACGGCGGCGGCAGGCCGTTGGCGAGTTTCGAGTTCCGAGGCGTGAGCCCGCTGTTCGTGTCCCGGCCGTTCCGATTGGAGGGCAGCGTGGCGCAGGACGGGGCGCTGGCGCTGTGGGCGCGCGGCCCCGGCGGCGAATTGGCCATGTCGGCAACAGCGGTGTTGCGCTGAGGCGCGGACTCGTACTGCACGACTTCACATCGGAGACAAAAGCAATGGGACAGCATTTGAGTGGTCCGGCCAGCCTTGAAGGCCAGGTGGCCCTGATCACTGGCGGTGCGGGCGCCATGGGGCGCGCCATCTCGCACGCGTTTCGCCAGGCCGGGGCGCTTGTCATTGCGACGGACCGCGCCGAACACGAAGACATAGGCGCAGGCATTCAGTACCGTCGCTATGACGTGACCTCGCGGGCCGAGACCGACGAGGTCATAGATGCCGTGCTCGATGAGCAAGGCAAGATCGACATCCTGGTACTGTGCGCGGGCATCATCGCCCGTACGCCGCTGGGCGACAGTACCGACGACGAATGGGATGCACTGATGTCGGTCAATGTGCGCGGCGTGGTGAACCCTGCCCGCAAACTGTTTCCGCTGATGTGCAGCCAGGGTTTCGGCAAAATTCTGGCCGCCGGTTCGATTGCCGCCAAGAATGGCGGAGTGGCTTCGGGGCCGGCGTATGTGGCATCGAAGGCGGCCGTACACGGCATGATGCGCTGGATCGCCAAGGCCGGGGCGCCGCACGGCGTCTATGCCAACACCCTGGCGCCTGGGCCGGTCGAAACCGCCATGTGGGCAAGCGTCACGGGCAATGCGGGGGCGCCACCGGCCAACAACACAGTGCCATTGGGACGTTACGGCAATCCCGACGACATCGCTCAGGCTGCGCTGTTTCTGTGTTCACCGGCCTCCAACTGGATCACGGGCACGTCGCTGGACATCAGCGGCGGCATGTGGATGGATTGAGAGGAGCACTACTCATGACGGCAGACAGCGTACCCGTGATTGGTTTTATCGGCCTGGGCGTGATGGGCGGCCCGATGTGCCGCAACATGGCCGTCAAGCATAGCGGTCGGGTCGTGGCGTTCGACACGAGCGCCGATGCCTTCCAGGTGTTGCATGGCACGCAGGCAACACGCGCCGACAGCATCGCCGATATTGCGGCCCAGGCCGATATTGTCTTCCTGTCGCTGCCGGGCGGACCGCAAGTGGAACAAGTCTGCCTGGGCGACGGGGGGCTGGCGCGTGCCCCCCGCACGCCGTCCGTCATCGTCGATCTCAGTACTACCACGGTCGCTTCTGCGCGCACCGTGGCCGGGCGGCTCCAGGCACTGGGCGTGGCGTTCGCCGATGCGCCGGTCGCGCGCACCCGCGAAGCCGCACAGCGCGGCGAACTGAGCATCATGGTCGGGGCCGACCAGGCCGTGTATGCCCGCGTCGAGCCACTGCTGCGCTTCATCGGTTCGGACGTGACGCGTTGCGGCGAAGTCGGATGCGGCCAGGTTGTCAAGCTGGTCAATAACGCATTGGTGTTCGAGAACACCATCGCGTTGGCCGAGATGATGGTGCTGGGCAAGCGCGCCGGTGTAGATCCGGCGGTGTTGCTGGACGCAGTGTCCAAGGGGTCGGGCGACAGTTTCGTGCTGCGCAATCATGGCCGCAAGGCTATGTTGCCGCGCGAGTTTCCTGAAAAATCATTTCCTCCCGAGTACGTGCTTAAAGACCTGAGCTACGTGCTCGAACTGGCATCGCAGGTCAAGCTGGCCACGCACGTGGCCGAGTTGGCGCAGCGCTATTACACCGCTACCGTCGACGGCGGCTGGGGCGGACGTTATTTTCCGGCGGTCATCGATATCATCGACCGCAATATCGGGCCAGCGTCATCCGCGCCCGCCTGCAAGGACTGAGCATGGCTGATTTCATCGGCCTTGCCTGGGCGGGCGTGATCAGCGGGTGCCTGTACGCCATGGGCGCAATCGGCATCGTGCTCATCTATAAGAGTTCCAACGTTGTCAATTTCGCGCACGGCAATCTGGCCGGGCTGGCAGCGTTCCTGGTGTTCGGCTTCACGGCCGGCACTTTCGCCAACTTCGCGTGGGGCCCGGCGGTATTGCTGACGCTGGTGATCATGGTGGCCGTCATGGCGGTCAGCTATTGGTTGATTGCACCCCTGGTGTTCAAGTCCGACCTGACCAGCACCATCGCAACACTCGGCATAGGCCTGATTGTGCAAGGCATTACCCAATTGGTGTTCGGCTCCAATGTCGTATCGCTGGACCTGCCGCTGCCGGCGTGGCGTGCTCGACTCGGGCCGGTGTTCATCACCGGCTATGACCTGGCCGTGCTTGTCGTGACGGTGCTCGCCGTCGGGCTGCTGTATCTGCTGATCGAGCGCACTCGCATCGGCATTGCGTTCCGCGCGGTGTCGGCGCATCCGTTCGCCAGCCGGGTATGCGGCTTGAACTTGCGCCGCATCCACCTGTTTTCGTGGGTGATGGCGGGGCTGTTGGGGCTGGTGGCCTCGCTGCTGATTGTGCCAACCACCTTCCTGTCGTCCACCAGCGTGGCCTCGTTCATGCTGCAGGCGTTTGCCGCGGCGGTGGTGGGGGGCTTCAACAGCCTGCCCGGAGCCATTCTGGGAGGCATATTCATCGGCGTCATGACGAATCTGCTGTCGTTCTACGTAGCGGCCGAGTTCAACAACACCTACCTGTTGTTGACCATCCTGATCGTTCTTAATGTGTTCCCCAAAGGGGTGCTGGCCCTGCGTGGAGGCGCCCGTGTCTAGTGTTCTGACGTCTGCCCCGGATCCTGCGGCGACTGGCGCTACAGCCAGTAGCGACGGTGCGTTTATCCGCCGGGGTACGGCTGCGCTGGGGGCGATGGGTGCACTGGTGCTGGTGCTGCTGCCGCTGGTGGCGGGCGGCTACTGGATATTCACGCTGGGACTGTGCTTCGCCAATGCGATTGCCATAATTTCGGTGAGCTTCCTGGTGCGCTATGGCGGCGAGGTCTCGATCGGCCACGGCGTGTTCGTGGCGGCCGGCGCCTACACGGTGGCCTTGATGGAAAAGTACCTGGGCGTGCCGTTGCTGGCCAGCCTGCCGGTGGCCGCGCTGGTGGGGGCAGTGCTGGGACTGGCCTTTGCCTTTCCCTCACGGCATCTGTCGGGCGTGTACCTGGCGGTGGCCACCATGGCCCTGGCCTTGGCCCTGCCCGAGATCCTGCTGCATTTCTCGACTATCTCGGGTGGCTATGAAGGGCTGTATGTGAAGGTCGACGCCTTGCCTGGCGTACCCAAAGAATTGCAGCGCTACTACCTGCCCCTGGCGGCGTTGGCCGTGGTGGCGCTGCTGTTGCGCCATTTCCGCCGCTCGCGCCAGGCCATGGCTTTGCTGCTGATCCGTACCTCGCCGCACGCCGCCGAATCGTTCGGTGTGCGGCGCAGTTGGGCGCGCCTGGCCTGCATGGGCCTGAGCGCGGCGATCGCCGCCATCGGCGGGGCAATGCTGGCGTTCAGTTCGTCCACGGTCTCGCCCAACAGCTTCACCTTGTGGACCTCGATCTTCCTGTTGGTGGGTTCGGTGGTAAGCCTGTATTCGTTGTCGCTGGTGGGCAGCATTGTGGGTGGCCTGTTCCTGACGCTGATGCCGCTATTGCTGGCGGGAGCCGGCGACTGGGTGCCCATTCTCTACGGGAGCGCGCTGCTGGCGGTCGTGCTGGGATTCAACGCGTTGCCCGCCGGCCTGCGGGCGCGGCTCGAAGGGGGACGCACATGAACACGGCGGCCGCCATGAGCGCAGAGCCCCTGGTGATCGACGGCCTGTCGCTGGCTTTCGGCGGCATTCAGGTTCTGCAGCAGATCGGACTGCATCTGAAGCCTGGCGAAATCACCGGACTGATCGGGCCGAACGGCGCCGGCAAGACCAGCTTCTTCAATTGCCTGACCGGGTTGTACACGCCGCAGCAAGGCAGCATCAGCCTGGGTGGGCGGCGCCTGGAGCATGTGTCGCCATCCGGGCGGGCGGCGTTGGGGTTCTCGCGCAGTTTCCAGCACGTCGCCTTGTGCCCGGAGCTCAGCGTGGCGGAAAACGTGATGATCGGCCTGGACCGCCATTCGTCGGCCGGCTGGCTGGATGCCTTCCTGCCCCTGGCACACGGGCGCCGGGAACGCGCGCATAACCGTGGCGCCGCGCTGGCAGCGCTGGACCGGCTGGGCATCAAGCACGTGGCGGATGCTTCGCCCGCCGAGTTGCCGCCCGGTGTCTTGCGGCTGGCCGAGATCGCGCGCGCCATCGCAGCCGAGCCGCGCGTGCTGCTGCTGGACGAGCCGGCGGCGGGGCTGAATTCGATCGAGACTCATGACCTGGCCCGCGCGTTGAAGAAGCTGCGTTCGCCGCAGCTGGTGCTGGTAGTGGTCGAACACGATATGGACCTGATCATGGACGTGTGCGACAGCATTCATGTGCTCAATGTGGGCCGTATGCTGGCCTCGGGCGATCCGCAGCAGATCCGCGCCAATCCGGAAGTAGTCCGCGTCTATCTTGGGGATGAGCATGAATGAAGCGGCTGCGGTTTTGCTGCAGGTAGACGGGCTCACGGTGCGTTATGGCGCCGGGCCGGTCGTGCACGGCATCCGTCTGAACGTGGCCGACGGCATGGTGGCTGCGCTGCTGGGCGCCAACGGCGCCGGCAAATCCAGCGTGCTGCGCGCCATTGCCGGCCTGGAACCGGCGCAGGGCCAGATGTGGTTCGACGGTCTCGACATTACCGCATTGCCGGCGGCGCAGCGCTTTCGCCACGGGATCGTGTACGTGCCGGAAGGCCGGGCGATCGTCGGCGACCTGTCGGTGGCCGAAAACCTGACGCTCGGCTCGTATTTTGTCGATGCCCGCACGCGGGCTCGGCGGCAGCAGATGGTGCTGGATTTCTTTCCCGAGATTGCTGATCGCCTGAAGTCGCCGGCCGGCCTGCTCAGTGGCGGCGAACAGCAGATGCTAGCCATCGGCCGTGGGCTGATGTCCGGCCCGCGCCTGCTGCTGCTGGACGAGCCTTCACTGGGACTGGCGCCGCTGCTGGTTGCGCGCCTATACGAGCGCCTGGCGGCGATCCAGCGCGAGCACAAGCTGGCCGCGCTGCTGGTGGAACAAAGCTTTCACGTCGCCGCCAAGCTGGCCGTTTGCGCTTGGGTCATGCGCCATGGCCACATCGTGGGCGAGCTTGATGCCCAGGCGCTGCACAGCCGCGAAGGGCGCCAGCGGGCTGTCGAGGCCTATCTGGGCGCGCGCCAGGACGCCGCGCCGGTCGCTCATGCATAGCGAGGAACCCAAATGAAGCAACTGAAGCTGCAAGGCCGGATCATGGCGGCCGGACTGAAGTTCCCGGAGGGCCCTGTGGCCATGCCGGATGGCAGTGTATTGGTCGTCGAACTTGCGGCGGGGCGTCTGACCCGCGTGATGCCCGATGGAACGGTGCAGGGGGTGGCCGAACTTGGCGGCGGGCCCAACGGTGCGGCCCTGGGGCCGGACGGCCATTGCTACGTATGCAATAACGGTGGCTTCAGCTGGCGTACCGACGATGGATTCACACGGCCTACCGGCCCGTCGGACGATTACCGGGGCGGCAGCATCCAGTGCGTGGACCTGGCGGCCGGCGCCACCCGCGTCCTGTATACCCACTGCGATGGCGATCCGCTGCATGGGCCGAATGACATCGTGTTCGACGCGCAGGGCGGTTTCTGGTTTACCGATTTCGGCAAGACCTACGAAGACCGCATCATGCGCGGCGCGGTCTACTACGCGCGCACCGACGGCAGCTTCATCCGCCGGGCGGCGCACCCCGTGCTTACCCCCAACGGTATCGGCCTGGCACCCGACGGAGCCACCCTGTATGTGGCCGAAACGGAAACCAGCCGCCTGTGGGCGTATCCGGTGCTCGGGCCAGGCGAGCTTGGCCTGCAGTCGTGGCCGTCACCCAATGGCGGACGTCTGGTGCACGGGCTGCCCGGCTACCAGCGGTTCGATTCCCTGGCGGTCGAGCAGAACGGCAATATCTGCGTCGCCACCTTGGTGCGCGGCGGGATTACGGTGTGCGCGCCATCGGGCGAGTTGCTCGAATTCCATGAGGCTCCCGAAGGCTACTGCACCAACATCTGTTTCGGCGGCGCCGACCGGCGCAATGCCTATATCACGCTATCGGGTTACGGCCAGCTTTTCGAAGCGCAGTGGCCGCGAGCGGGATGAGCGGATCGCAGCACAACAACCCGATACAACAACACCAAGGAGACAACTAATGCGTGCACTATTACGCTGGACCAGGGGGGCGGCGATACTCGCTGCCAGTATCTGCTACAGCCATGCGGGCTTGGCGGCGCAAGACTATCCGACGCGGCCCATCCGCATCATCGTGCCGGTCGCGCCCGGAGGCGGCACCGACTTCACCGCGCGCCTGCTGGCCGATGGCCTGGCCGACAAGCTGGGTCAGCCGGTCGTGGTAGAGAATCGTCCCGGCGGCGCGGGCAATGTCGGCGTC
>DASPIV010000285.1:0-9313 GCA_035628955.1 Bordetella sp. | reverse complement strand
CACGACCGCGACGGCCGCCAGCGTGGCGAACGGCTGCGCCAGCCGGTGCGGGTGTTCTGGGGCGAGCGTGGCGCGGTAGGGCGCAATTTCGACGTGCTGGACCTGTGGCGCGCGGTGGCCGACGACGTCGCGGGGCAAGCCTTGCCGGGCGCCCACTACCTGGCCGAAGAAGTGCCCGACAGCGTGCTGGAAGAGGCGGCCAGGCTGTTTGGCTGAGGGGCGGGCTCGGGGGCAGCCTACCCGCTACGTCAGCAGGGCCTTCTAAAAAGGGACGCACTGCGGATGGTAAGCTGCCCCGCATGAGCAACACCCCTTCGAAGGGCGGCACCACGCCCGATTCCCTTTGCGCCCAAGCATCGCAGCAAGCCTTCACCGCCACCGATTCGCCCTGCGTGGCAGTTTGCTCGACCCTGTTCGACGAAATCTGCCGCGGCTGCGGACGCACGGCCATGGAAGTGTCCAACTGGGTGTTCATGACCGACCAGGAAAAACAAGTTGTCTGGCAGCGTATCCGGGCGCAGGGGTATCCGCGCCGCAAGGGATAGGCGCTGCCTGGCAACACCCCATCCTGTCCGAGTCCCGTCACATTTCTGTCTTGGCCCCGTCATATCCGGCAGGCTAAATCGCGCCATTGCCCACTCTTCCGCTCCGGAGGAACCGCATGCGCATCGTGCTCGTCACCGACGCCTGGCCGCCCCAGGTCAATGGCGTGGTTCGTACCTGGACCACCATGCAGCGCCTGCTGACCCAATGGGGCCATGAGCTGATCGTGGTCAGCCCGAACGGCGCGCGCACCGTGCCCGCGCCGTCCGAACCGGAACTGCGGCTGTGTCTGACGCCGGGCCGGCAACTGCGCCGCGTCCTGGGCGACATCGTGCCCGATGCGCTGCACATCGCCACCGAAGGTCCGCTGGGCCTGGCGGCGCGGCGCATGGCCATGCGCCGCGGCTGGCGCTTCACGACCTCGTTCCACACGCTGTTTCCCGACTACCTGCAGGCCCGCATGGGTATCCCGGCGTCGCTGCCCTGGAAGTACATGCGCTGGTTCCACCGGCCGTCGGCCTGCGTGCTGGTGCCCACTCCCACCGTGCGCGATATCGTGGCGGCACGTGGCCTGGCCAACCTGCGGGTGTGGTCGCGCGGTGTCGATGCGGCGCATTTCCGCCCGGGTCCGCGCGATGCCTTTGCCGATCTGCCGCGGCCCATCTTCCTGAGCGTGGGCCGGGTGGCGCGCGAGAAGAACCTGGATGCCTTCCTGTCGCTGGACCTGCCGGGCAGCAAAGTGGTGGTGGGCGCCGGGCCTGACGAGGCGCGCCTGCGCAAGGCCTATCCGAATGTGCACTTCACCGGCATGCAGGCCGACGCCAGACTGCCGGCCTATTACTCGGCGGCCGACGTGTTCGTGTTCCCCAGCCTGACCGATACCTTCGGCCTGGTCATGCTGGAAGCCATGGCCTGCGGAACGCCGGTAGCCGCGTTCCACAGCGAGGCGCCGCTGGCGGTGATCGAGGCCGGCGCCACCGGCTTCGTCAACGGCGACCTGGCCATGGCGTGCCGCCAGGCGCTGGAACTGGATCGCGCCGGGGTGCGCGAAGGGGCGCTGAAGCGCACCTGGGAAAAAATAGCGCATGACTTGCTGGTTGCCCTGGTGCCGCTGACACCGGCCGGCGCGGCCGACTGGCCGGTTGCGGCCGATTGCGCGAGCGGTGCCACGGCCGGCACATCGTAAGCTGTTGCAAGCTTTGCTTCACCCGGTACAATTCGGATCAGTCCTGAGGAGCGCTGCGACGATCCCCGGTTGGCCCCCGCGCGGGCCGGCCAGCAGGGGTTGCCAGGCTCAGGAATCTTATCAGGCACCGCCATGGCGGTGCCCTGTAACGGCGCTCACCTTTGTCGCAGCGGACGATAAAGGCGGGCGCCTGTTTCCATCATGGTGTTCCGTACGGCCGTCCGCGCTGCGCATTGCCGTTGATTCTTTACCGGAGCACACACCATGAATGCTGTACCTGACCAAGCCGTTGCCGATTACCACGTTGCCGACATGTCGCTGGCCGCCTGGGGCCGCCGCGAATTGGCCATTGCCGAAACCGAGATGCCGGGCCTGATGGCCATCCGCGAAGAATTCGCGGCCAGCCAGCCGCTGAAGGGCGCGCGTATCGCCGGCAGCCTGCACATGACCATCCAGACCGGCGTGCTGATCGAGACGCTGGTCGCGCTGGGCGCCGAAGTGCGCTGGGCCTCGTGCAATATCTTTTCCACCCAGGACCACGCCGCGGCCGCCATTGCCGCCACCGGCACGCCGGTGTTCGCGGTCAAGGGCGAAACCCTCGAAGAGTACTGGCAGTACACGCACCGCATCTTCGAATGGCCCGAAGGCCGCCACGCCAACATGATCCTGGATGACGGCGGCGATGCCACCCTGCTGCTGCACCTGGGCGCGCGCGCCGAGCAAGACGCGTCGGTGCTGGCCAAGCCGGGCAGCGAAGAAGAGCGCGTGCTGTTTGCCGCCATCAAGGCCACGCTGGCGCGCGACCCCAAGTGGTATTCGACCCGCCTGGCGGAAATCCGCGGCGTAACCGAAGAAACCACTACCGGCGTGCATCGCCTGTACCAGATGGCGCAAAAGGGCGAACTGGCCTTTGCGGCAATCAACGTCAACGACTCGGTCACCAAGTCCAAATTCGACAACCTGTACGGCTGCCGCGAATCGCTGGTCGATGGCATCAAGCGCGCCACCGACGTGATGGTGGCCGGCAAGATTGCCGTGGTGGCGGGCTATGGCGATGTGGGCAAGGGCTGCGCCCAGGCGCTGGTCGCCCTGCGCGCCCAGGTGTGGGTTACCGAGATCGACCCCATCTGCGCGCTGCAGGCCGCCATGGAGGGCTTCAAGGTCGTGACCATGGAAGAAGCCGCCGCCCAGGGCGACATCTTTGTCACCGCCACCGGCAACTACCACGTCATCACCCGCGAGCACATGCAGGCCATGAAAAACCAGGCCATCGTGTGCAACATCGGGCACTTCGACAATGAAATCGACGTGGCCGCGCTGGACGATTGCCAATGGGAAGAGATCAAGCCGCAGGTCGACCACGTGGTGTTCCCCGACGGCAAGCGCATCATCCTGCTGGCCAAGGGCCGCCTGGTGAACCTGGGCTGCGCCACGGGGCATCCCTCGTTCGTGATGTCGTCGTCGTTCGCCAACCAGACCATTGCGCAGATCGAGCTGTACACCCGCAACGAGGCGTACGTGCGCGGCCAGGTCTACGTCCTGCCCAAGCAACTCGACGAGAAAGTGGCGCGCCTGCACTTGAAGAAGCTGGGCGTCAACCTGACTTCGCTGCGCAAGGACCAGGCCGACTACATCAACGTGCCGGTCGAAGGGCCCTACAAGCCCGACCACTATCGCTATTGATCCTGTAGCACAATAGCAGCTGCCGCGCGCCATGCGCGGCGGCTTTGCCAGTATCCTGGCGCCTTACCGGAGATCGCAATGACCCTGATACTCGTCTGGCTGTTGAACGCTGTTGCCTTACTGGCCGTCGCTTATCTGCTGCCCGGGATTACCGTGGCCAGTTTCGGCTCGGCCCTGATCGCCGCGCTGGTGCTGGGCTTGCTGAACATGCTGGTCAAGCCGGTGCTGGTGCTGCTGACGCTGCCCATCACCATCGTTACGCTGGGCCTGTTCCTGATCGTGCTCAATGCCCTGCTGTTCTGGCTGGCCGGCTCGATCTTGCGCGGTTTCCAGGTCAACGGTTTCTGGTGGGCCGTGGCGGGCGCTATTTTGTACAGCATTATTTCCGGCCTGCTTTCGCGCCTGATCCCCTGATTTTTTCTTCTCGATGACCGGACCTTCCACTGCGGCATTAAGCCTGGAGTTCTTTCCCCCGCGCGACATCGCCGCCCAAGAGCGGCTGGTGCGCGCGGCCAAGCAGATGCTAGCCATCCAGCCGCGCTATGTCAGCGTCACGTTCGGGGCGGGGGGTTCCACCCGCGCCGGCACGGCCGACACGGTACGCATGCTGCAGAACCTGGGCTGCGACGCCGCGCCGCACTTGTCCTGCATAGGGGCCACGCGCGAGAATCTGCGCGATATCCTGGCCGCCTATCGCGACCAGGGCGTGCGCCGCCTGGTGGCGCTGCGCGGCGACCTGCCCTCGGGCATGGGCGGCGACGCGGGCGAACTGCGCTATGCGGCCGACCTGGTGGCTTTTATCCGCGCCGAAACGGGCGATGCCTTTCACATCGAAGTGGCGGCCTATCCCGAAATGCATCCGCAGGCCACCAGCCCGGCGGCCGACCTGAACCACTTCGTGGCCAAGGTCAATGCCGGCGCCAATGCCGCCATCACGCAGTATTTCTTCAACGCCGACGCCTACTTCGATTTCGTCGATCGTGCGCAGGGCAAGGGCGTGTCGGTGCCCATCGTGCCGGGCATCATGCCCATCACCAACCACACGCAACTGGTGCGGTTCTCGGAAATGTGCGGCGCGGAGATCCCGCGCTGGATCCGGCTGCGGCTGGCCGAGTTCGGCGACGACAAGGCCTCGATCCGCGCGTTCGGCGTGGATGTGGTCAGCGAACTCTGCCAGACCCTGCTCGACAACGGCGCGCCGGGCCTGCATTTCTATACGCTGAACCACGCCGAAGCCCCGCTGGCCATCTGGCGCGAGCTCGACCTGGCTTGACCTCGGGTGTCTGGCTCCCTGCAAGGGAGCCAGACACCTGTACCATCAGCTCGCCTGCGAATGCCCCGGATCTTGCGCCAGCACTTGCAGCGGCGCGGGTTCGGCGGTGTGGTCGTTTGGCGCCAGGGTATGCGGCTGGTACAGGCGGCCGGCGGCGGCCAGCGAGTCGGATGCGCCGGCGTCGGTCCAGCTGGGATCGGCAATCTCGGTAAACACCTGGCGCAGGCGTTCGCCCCAGGTCTTGCGGATCATGCGGAAGTATTCGTTGTCTTCGTCGATGTGGGCGAAATGCGTGACGCGCAGCGCGCCGGTCTCGTACACCAGCATGTCCAGCGGCAGGCCCACCGAGATGTTCGAGCGCAGCGTCGAATCCATGGAAATCAGCGCGCACTTGGCCGCTTCGTCCAGCGGCGTGTCGGGCCGCAGCACGCGGTCCAGGATGGGCTTGCCGTACTTGGCTTCGCCGATCTGCAGGTAGGGGCAATCGGGGCTGGCCTCGATGAAGTTGCCGGCCGAGTAAATCTGGAACAGCCGGCCGCGTTCGGCGCCGATCTGGCCGCCGAAGATCAGGCCAATATTGAAGTCGATGCCATGTTCGCTCAGCGCCTCGGCATCGCGCTCGTGCACGCGGCGCACGGCTTCGCCCACGCGGCGGGCGGCTTCGTACATGTCGGGGGCCGACCACAGCGAATCGGGGCTGTTGACATCGAGCTGGGCCAGCAGGTTGACCACGGCCTGGCTGATGGCCAGGTTGCCCGAAGTCAGCAGCACCATGACGCGGTCGCCAGGCTGTTCGAAGACGTTGAGTTTGCGGGCAATGCTGACCTGGTCGACTCCGGCGTTGGTACGCGAGTCGGACAGGAAAACCAGGCCCGCATCCAGGCGGGCGGCTACACAGTAGGTCATGGGCTGACAATGGAAAACGGCTGGCGTATTGTAGGGGCAGACCGGCAGGCGTGCCCGGGGCCGCGCGGCTGTACTGGCCCCAATTACTGCTGGGGCACGGCCTGCACCTGCACCGACACTGTCATCGATTCTTCGCCGCCGCCGTGGCGCACGCCGCGCACGGGCGAGGCCGAGTCATAGTCGCGCGCCACGGCCAGCCGGCAATGGCATTCTGCCGCGAACTGGCGGTTGGTGATGTCGACGCTGGTCCAGCCGACGTCGGCCAGCCACACGTCGGCCCAGGCATGGCTGGCGGCGTGTTCGTCTTCGGTGTACAGGTAGCCGCTGACGTAGCGGGCGGGCACGCCCAGGCCGCGCACGCAGGCCAGGAACAGGTGGGCATGGTCCTGGCACACGCCGTGGCCCAGGGTCAGCACCTGGCCGGCGGCGGTGGTCACGTCGGTGGTGCCTGGCTCATAGGCCACCCGATCCGAAATCGCACCCGCCAGCGCCAGCGCGTCGGCGGGTGTGCGCAGGCCGCCGGGCAGGGCACCATGCACGAAATCGCGGATCGTGTCGTCGGCCTGGGTCAGGGGCGTCTGCACACAATAAGCGTGCACCGGCAGGCGGTTGTCTTCCGGGCGCAGGCGGCCATCGGGCAGCGGGGCGATGTCGACCTGGCCGGTCACGCACAGGTCGATACTGTCGTGCGGACGCGGCAGGGTCAGCATATGGGTGACGTTGCCATAGGCATCGACTTGTTGTTCCAGGGGGCCGGGCGCGTCGATGCGCCAGCGCAGCGTGCGCTGGTGTTCGTCGGTGCGCGGCGTCAGGCGCAGGGTCTGGATGCTGTAGCTGACCGGCGCCGTATAGCGATACTGCGTAACGTGCCTGATGAGATGTTTCATGCGCGGCTCTCTTTCGTATGTACAGGCTCAGGCCGCCAGCGGCACCAGGAAGTCCTGGCTGATACGGTTGCCCAGATCGTTGATGCGGTCCAGGAAGCGTTCCAGGTAGCGGTGCAGGCCGCCGCGCAGAATGTCCTCGACGCGGGCGTAGCGCAGTTCGGCGTGCAGCATGCCGGCGCGCCGTTCGGTCTCGGTGGAGCGCTGGTTGGACACCAGGGCCAGGTCGCCGGTCAGGGCCTGCACCGAGGCCAGCAGCGAACGCGGCATGTCCGGGCGCAGGATCAGCAACTCGGCCACGCGGTCCGGCGTGATGACGTCGCGATATACCTTGCGATAGATCTCCAGGCCCGACACCGAACTCAGCAGCGCCGACCATCGGTAGAACTCGCTGGCGCGCGCCGGCGTGTCGCCATCGGCTTCGTGGAATTTCACATCGAGCAGGCGCGCCGTGTTGTCGGCGCGTTCCAGGTGCATGCCCAGCTGCAGGAAATGCAGCGCCTCGTCTTCCAGCATGGTGCCGATGGTAACGCCGCGCGCCAGGTGGGCGCGGAACTTCACCCACTCGAAGAACTCGCCCGGATTGCGCTCGGGCAACTGGTCTTGCAGATGCCGCTGCAGTTCCAGCCAGGTGGTGTTGTAGGTTTCCCAGACTTCGGTGGTCAGGCTGCCGCGCACGGCCCGGGCGTTTTCGCGGGCGGCGCGCAGGCAGGTGTAGATGGACGACTGGTTGGACGGTTCGCGCACCATGTGCTGCAGCACGTCCAGCGGGGTCACGGCGGGATAGCGCGCGTCGTAGCCATGCTGCAGCTCGGAAATATGCAGCACCGCGCGCCACAGGCCCTCGCGCGCCTGCGCATCTTGCGGCAGCAGCGACATCTGCAGGTTCACATCCAGCATCCGAGCGGTGTTCTCGGCCCGCTCGATATAGCGGCACATCCAGAACAGGTTGTCGGCGGTACGGCTCAGCATGATCAGTCTCCCAGTACCCAGGTGTCTTTGGTGCCGCCGCCCTGGCTGCTGTTGACCACCAACGACCCCTCGACCAGGGCCACGCGGCACAGCCCGCCCGGCACGGTGCGGATGTCTTTGCCGCACAGCACATAGGGGCGCAGGTCGACGTGGCGCGGCGCCACGCCCGATTCGACATAGGTGGGCACCGTCGACAGTGCCAGCGTGGGCTGGGCGATGTAATTGGCCGGCTTGTCGCGCACCCGCTCCTTGAAGGCCTCGACTTGCGCGCGTGTCGAGGCCGGCCCCACCAGCATGCCGTAACCGCCGGCGCCGTGCACTTCCTTGACGACCAGCTCATGCATATTGGCCAGTACGTGCGACAGTTCGTCGGGCCGCGAGCAGCGCCAGGTGGGTACGTTCGCCAGGATGGGTTCTTCCTGCAGGTAAAAGCGGATCATGTCGGGCACGTACGGGTACGTGGACTTGTCGTCGGCGATGCCGGTGCCGATGGCATTGGCCAGCGTGACGCGGCCGGCGCGGTACACCGACAGCAGGCCCGCCACGCCCAGGGCGGAATCGGCGCGAAACGTCAGCGGGTCCAGGAAGTCGTCGTCCACGCGCCGGTAGATCACATCGACGCGGCGCGGGCCACGCGTGGTGCGCATGTATACCGTGTTCTGTTCCACGAAAAGGTCCTGGCCTTCGACCAGTTCCACGCCCATTTGCTGGGCCAGGAAGGCGTGCTCGAAGTAGGCCGAGTTGTACATGCCCGGAGTCAGCACCACCACGGTCGGGTTGTCGATGCTGCGTGGCGCCACTTCGCGCAGATGGTCCAGCAGCAGGTCAGGGTAATGGGCCACCGGCCTGACCTTGACGCGGCCGAACGCCTCGGGCATCAGGCGCATCGACATCTTGCGGTTTTCCAGCATGTACGACACGCCGGACGGTACGCGCAGATTGTCTTCCAGCACATAGAAGTCGCCAGGCCCCGCGCGTACGATGTCCACGCCGGCGATATGGCAATAGATGTCCTCGGCCACATCCACGTCCTGCATTTCGGGGCGGTACTGCGCGTTCAGGAAGACCTGCTCCGGCGGTATCACACCGGCCCGCACGATGTCGTGGCCGTGGTAGATGTCGTGGATGAACAGATTCATCGCGCGTACCCGCTGCTTCAGGCCGGCATCCAGGCGCTGCCATTCATCGGCCGGGATGATGCGCGGGATCAGGTCGAACGGAATCAGCCGCTCGGTGCCCGCTTCGTCGCCGACCACCGAAAAAGTGATGCCCACGCGCCGGAAGCTCAGGTCGGCTTCGATCTGCCGCGTCGCCATGGCGTCGGCGGGTTCTTGCGCCAGCCATTGCGAGAACGCCTGGTAATGGGGGCGCACCTCGCCCTGGGCGTCAACCATTTCGTCATACGCCACGATGGGCGCAGGCTGGGGATGCTGCATGGCTCCTCCTGTAGACGGTCCGGGCCTGCCGCGTGATCCGGATGGAGCCTGCGGCCCGAAGCGTGGGCATGGGTTGCGTGCGCCGTACAGGACTCAGGCAACCCTGTGCCAACTCTGGCAAGGGCTGCGCGCGATGCGCCGCCATTGCCGGTGCCTGGAACCGTTGTAGCAGAAGCGCCGTCGCGCAGGTAGGCGGGATGGCCCGGGGCGCCCGGGCGGTGCCGGCGTTCAGCGCAGCACGTAAGACCCCATGGTGCGGCCCGATGGCGCGCCGGGCCCCAGCAAGGGGGGTTCAGGCACCCAGCCATCGGGGGTCAGCACCGCATCGAGCCGCACGTCGTGCGCGGCCGGCTGGTAGCCGGCATCGAGCAGGCCCTCGTTCCAGGCCACGCCTATGGCCGTGAACTCGTGCCCCGCCTGGCGCAGGTCG
>DASPIV010000284.1:0-15372 GCA_035628955.1 Bordetella sp. | reverse complement strand
ACCAGCCATGGTGTAGCCACGGCACGAGCCGGCAGGCCCGCCACGCTGATGAATTCTTTGAGTTGGGCGGGGTCGGCGTCGATCAGGACCTGCTTGAAATTCTGGTGGGCATCGCCTTCCGTGGTAACGGCGAAGGCGGTGCCAACCTGCACGGCGTCGGCGCCATTGGCCAGCCAGTACTTGACTTTGTCGTGGCTGCCCACGCCGCCGGCCACGATAAGCTTGGGGGCATCACGGTTCAGGCCGAGCTCATCGAACAGCGTGCGGCATTCTGCCAGTACGCGGCTGAAGCTGAAGCGTTCGTCACCCAGTTCAGACAATTTGGTGGCACCCAGGTGGCCGCCCGCATGGGCGGGGTGTTCGATGACGACGGCAGACGCCAGGCGGCCCTTCTTGAGCCATTTCTTGATCACGATGGCCACGCCGCGCGCTTCGGAGAGAATGGGGATCAGGGCGACTTTGTCGTGGCCGGCGGTCATTTCGGGTAGGTCTAGCGGCAGGCCTGCACCCATGACGATGGCATCGGCGCCGCTTTCGCAGGCCTGCTTGACCAGCGCGGCGTGATCGCGAACGGCTTTCATGACATTGACGGCGATCAGGCCACGGCCGCCGGAGATTTGCCGGGCAGCGCGAATTTCGCGGTCGAGTGCTACGCAGTTGGCGCGGTCGATGGCCAGGCCGTCGCGGCACTTCAGGGTTTGTTCGAGCAAGTCGGGGTGATGATGGCGGAGGTCGACGCTGGCGATGGTGCCCACGGCGTTTTCGCTTGCGACCGCGCCGGCCAGGCGGTGTGCCGAGATGCCTACACCCATGCCACCTTGGACAATGGGAAGCAGCTCACGGCCGGCGAGAGTCAGTGTTTTGAACCACATGGATACAGAATCCCTAATTTGGGCAATAGTGCAACGGTAGGCCATGAGGCCACGCTGCGTATTGCGCGATATCAAACCTGACCTAGCGATAGGCGAAGGAGGGGAAGAGCGCCTGGAGCTTGGCCAGGGTGGCGGCGCCGAGCACGGCCGAAGGGGGAGCGCCGGGAGAGGCGCGATGGTTTTGCACCGCGTAATGGCGCACGCCACGCCGGGCCAGGCCTTGCGCAAGGTCGACGAGCGCGGGTTCGGTCAGCCAGCGCGGGCTCCAGGTGGTGCGGCATTCAAAGTCGATGCCGCTGGCCAGCAGCGCATCCAGGCAGGCTTGGGTGGCGGCGTACGTGCCGGGGCGCCCGGTCAGTACGTCATGCCCTGCGGCGTCGGTCTTGACGTCGAATCCGACCCAATCGAGATGGGGCAGCAGATCGCGCAGGCGTGACGGATAGATGCCGGCGCTGTGCAGAGCCACTCGGAATCCCTGCGCCCTGACCGCGCGTACCATTTGCGGCAGGCAAGGTTCGCTGAGCGGTTCGCCGCCCGAGAACACCACCGCATCGAGCAGGCCCCGGCGTCCGTTCAGGAACTGGAGCACGGCCTTCCAGTCGTAGTGGCCGATACGCGCCTGCAGGTGCGGATTGTGGCAATAGCCGCAGCGCCAAGGGCATCCGGCAATGAACACCACGGCGGCCAGCATGCCTGGCCAGTCGACACTGGAATAGGGCACGATACCGCCGATGCTTGGCTCGCCGCGCGGCACGGACGGCACCGCTACCGGCGCCGCTACGCGCCTGGAGGCGGTTCCGGGGGGGTCAGGCGCGCCGTTCGGTAAAGAAGCGGCGTTCATTGAATTCGCCTCGTTTGCCTGTGTTGAATGATGTGACCGGGCGGTGATAGCCCATGACGCGGGTCCAGATCTCGCAACGTACGCGCTGGCTGTCGTCGAGTCGGGCGCCTGCGCGGGTGGCGGGGGCGGAATTAAGAGATTGCATAGTGGCTCCTGGGTTGAGGGAATGGCAGCCCGGCCATGCCGGCCTGCTGTGCCGGGCGCGAGCGCCTAGCTATTGCTGCATGCCTGCTGCCGGGATAGCAGTTCGGCATCGCATTTGGGGCAGAACTCGTGCCGGCCCGACAAGTAACCATGGGTGGGGCAGATCGAGAACGTGGGCGTGATCGTGATGTAGGGCAGCCGGAAATTTTCAAGCGCCCGGCGCACCAGTTGGCGGCAGGTGGCGGCGGTGGAAACGGCTTCGTTCATGTACAGGTGCAGTACGGTGCCGCCGGTGTACTTGCCTTGCAGGGTTTCCTGCATGGCCAGTGCTTCGAAGGGGTCGTCGGTGTGGCCCACGGGCAACTGGCTGGAATTGGTGTAGTAGGGCTGGGCGTCGGTTCCGGCTTGCAGGATATCGGGCCAGCGCTTGCGATCTTCGCGGGCGAAGCGGTACGTGGTGCCCTCGGCCGGCGTAGCCTCTAGGTTGTAGAGGTGGCCGGTGGATTCCTGGAATTCGGTCATGCGGGCCCGTACGTGATCGAGCAGGCGCACGGCCAGAGCATGGCCCTGGGGCGCGGTGATGTCGTAGGCGTCGCCACTGAAGTTGCGTACCATTTCGTTGATGCCGTTCACGCCCAGCGTGCTGAAATGATTGCGAAGCGTACCCAGGTAGCGCCGCGTATAGGGATACAGGCCTTGGTCGATATAGCGCTGCACCACCTTGCGCTTGACCTCGAGGACGTCGCGGCCCAGTTCCAACAACGCATCCAGTTGCTGCAAAAGCGCGGCTTCGTCGCCGGCGTGGCGATAGCCCAGGCGGGCGCAGTTGATGGTGACCACGCCCACCGAACCCGTTTGTTCAGCCGAGCCAAACAGGCCATTGCCACGCTTGAGCAGTTCGCGCAGGTCGAGCTGCAGCCGGCAGCACATCGATCGCACCATGTGCGGCTCGAGATCGGAATTGAGAAAGTTCTGAAAATACGGCAGGCCGTATTTGGCGGTCATGTCGAACAGCAGTTCGGTATTGGGATGATCCCAGTCGAAATCGGCAGTGATGTTGTACGTGGGAATGGGGAACGTGAATACCCGCCCCTTGGCGTCGCCAGCCATCATGACTTCGATGTAGGCGCGGTTGATCAGGTCCATTTCTGCCTGCAGATCGCCGTAGCTGAACGGCATCTCCTGGCCTCCGATGTAGGGGATCTGATCGCGCAGGTCGTCCGGGCAAGTCAGGTCGAATGTCAGGTTGGTGAACGGAGTCTGGGTACCCCAGCGGCTGGGCACGTTGAGGTTATAGATGAGCTCTTGCATGGCCTGCTTGACTTCGGCGTAGCTCATGTTGTCGCAGCGTACGAACGGTGCCATGTAGGTATCGAACGAGCTGAATGCCTGGGCACCGGCCCACTCGTTTTGCAAAGTGCCCAGGAAGTTGACGATTTGCCCGATGGCGGCCGACATATGGCGCGGCGGAGTGGCTTCGACCTTGCCGGGAATGCCATTGAATCCCTCGGCCAGCAGTTGCCGCAGCGACCAGCCGGCGCAGTACCCGCTGAGCATGTCGAGGTCATGGATATGGATATCGCCGTTGCGATGGGCCAGGCCGGCGGCGGGGGCGTAAACGTGGGACAGCCAATAGTTGGCGGTGACCTTGCCGGCCACGTTCAGGATCAGGCCGCCCAGGCTGTATCCCTGGTTGGCATTGGCGTTGACGCGCCAGTCGCGCTGGTCCAGGTATTCTTCCATGGAGCTTTCGACGTCGACCAGCGTGTGCTGCAGGGAGCGCAGGCGGGCGTGGCGCTCCCGGTACACGATGTAGGCGCGCGCCGTCTGCCAGCAGCCGGCTTCGACCAAGGCGTCTTCGACCTGGTTCTGGATGGCCTCGATGCCAGGGCATGAGTGGCTGGCGAGACGCGCGACCACCCGTGCGCCCAGGATCTCGGCGGCGGCGGGATCGACTTCGCCGGTGGCTTGGCCGGCAGCGGTAATGGCTTGGACGATCTTGGCGCCGTCGAAGTCGACGATGCGGCCGTCGCGCTTGAGGATTTGCTGGGGCATTATGGTGGAATACTTCATGTAGTGTTGGTGTAGGTAGGCTACTACTACATCATGTGGTTCGAAAGCCAGGGGCGATGCGAATGGCCGGTTGCTTGACGCAACGCAAGCGCGGTATTCATCTGCACTAACTTTGCGCCAAATCAAGATGTCGGGCGGCAGGGTTTTGCATAATGACTCCATGCAATCCCCCCCTCCGTTCTCGCGCGAGATCCTGGCCAAGCTTGATAAAAACGGGCCGCGCTACACCTCGTATCCCACCGCTGATCGCTACGACACCTGCTTCGGGCCAGCCCAATACCGCGCGGCACTGAACTGTCGAGCACAAGACTCGGCCCGGCACGGTGCCCGGCCGTTGTCGCTTTACGTGCATATCCCATTTTGCGAGTCGCTGTGCTATTACTGCGCCTGCAACAAGGTGATCACACGCCACCACGAGCGGGCGGCCCGCTACCTGGACGCCCTGCAGCGAGAAATGGCCTTGCATGCACGCCTGATCGGCACTGGCGAACCCGTTTCGCAACTGCATTTCGGCGGAGGAACGCCCACCTTCCTGTCTGACGAAGAGCTCGAAAACCTGATGGCCGGCCTGCGCAGCCATTTCCGCTTGTTGCCCCATGCCGAGGTGTCGATCGAGGTCGATCCGCGTACCGTCTCGCGCGAGCGACTGGCACACTTGGCCCGCCTGGGCTTCAACCGCCTGAGCCTGGGGGTGCAGGACTTCGATCCGGCGGTGCAGCGTGCCGTGCATCGCATCCAGTCCTACGAAAGTGTGCGCGACCTGGTGCATAGCGCGCGGGGGCTGGGGTTTGCCTCGGTCAACATGGACCTGATCTATGGCCTGCCTTTGCAGACGCCGGCGTCATTCGCCCGCACGTTGGATCAGGTCTGTGGCTTGCGGCCCGATCGCATCGCGCTCTACGGCTATGCCCACTTGCCGGAACGCTTCAAGCCGCAGCGCCGTATCGTGCCGGCCGAATTACCCGATGGCGAAACGCGGGTCGCGCTGCTGGGTTCGGCCATCGCGCGTTTCCTGCAGGCCGGGTACGACTACATCGGCATGGATCATTTCGCATTGCACGACGATGCCCTGGCCCGCGCCAGGCGCGAGGGGCGCCTGCATCGCAACTTCCAGGGCTACAGCACCGAACCCGATTGCGACCTGGTCGCCCTGGGAGTCTCGGCCATCGGCCGGGTGGGCACGACCTACAGCCAGAACGCCAAGACGCTGGATGACTACTATGCGCGCATCGAACAAGGCGAATTCGCAGTCGAGCGCGGCCTGGCCATGAGCCCCGACGATCTGCTACGCCGCGACGTCATCATGGCCATCATGTGTCAGGGCCGGCTGGAGTTCGGCACTATCGAGCAGATGCACGGAATTGATTTCGACGGATATTTCTCCGCCGAACTCGCAGCGCTGCAAGACCTGGCCGGCATGGGGCTGGTGCGTTGCGAACCGGGCGCCTTGCAGGTAACCGAACTGGGCTGGTACTTCGTACGCGCGGTAGCCATGGTGTTTGACCGCCACCTGCGCGAGCGCCGTACCCAGGCGCAATACTCGCGCATCGTCTAGCAGGTTGCCTAGGCCCGGTTGCGGGACTGGCCGCCACGCGACACCAGGAACAAGCCGGCTGTGACGATCAGCCCCATGCCGGCGCTGGCCAGCAGGTCTGGCGGGCGGCCGAACACCCACGTGCTGAAGGCTACGGCCATCAGCAGGTGGCAATAATTGAATGGCGCCAGCGTCGAGGCCGGCACGCGCCGGAAAGCGGCGATCAGTAGCGCCTGGCCTAACCCGTTCGTAATGCCCAGCAGCACGATCATCACGCTGTCACGCCAGCCCGGCCAGGGATCGGGCAGGAAGAACGGCGCCGGCACCGCAGTGACCACTAGGCACACGAAGGCGGTATAGGCGTATTGCACATGACTGGACACGCGTCCCGACAGCTTGCGCGTCAGCACCTGGAAAAGCGCATAGCTGACCGCCGATACTGCCATCAAGCTGGTGCCCAGCCATGGCAGGCTGTTGCCCGGCCGCACGATCAGCAGCATGCCGGCACAACCCAGCGCCACGGCGGCCCATTGCCTGGCACCGACCCGTTCGCGCAGCAACCAGGGGGACAGGGCCACGACGATCAGCGGCGAGGTGAAATAGATGGCGGTGGCTTCGGATAGTGGCATCCAGATCAAGGCCGTCATGAAGCAGGTGCCTACGGTGCCCAGCATCAGGCCGCGCAACAGCAGCAGGCCTTTGTCCGGCGTGGCCGACAGGCGCGGCAAGCCGTGGCGCAGCACCAGGAACACGGCGATGGTGGCGACCGCGAGGTAGCGCATGATATTCAAGAAGGGCGCGGGATATAGCGTCAGCAGGTGCTTGACCGCGGCATCGAAACTGGCGAACAGCACCAGCGCCGCCAGGTACAGTGCGATGCCGGATCCGGGCGAGAGCGGCGGGCCGGGCAGATCGACGGCGAGAGGGCGGGGCATGGGTCAGTGTGGCACTGCCTGGGCCATGCCCTGCAGGAATGCATCCAGGGCCGGGCCGATCGCTTCGACCAGATAGCCGCCTTCTTGCACGACCACTGTGGGCAGGCCCAGCCCGTTTACCCGTTCGCCGATGTGCCGGTAGGCGTCGAGGTCAAGTGCGAGCACGCTGATGGGGTCGTCTTTGTAGGTGTCGAATCCCAATGGCAATACCAGCGCGCGCGGCCGGTAGTCGCGCAGAGCCACCAAAGCGTTGTCCAGGGTTTCCAGGAAGGCTTCGCTGCCGGAGCCGTGAGCCAGCGGGAAATTCAGGTTGTAGCCATGGCCGCTGCCATAGCCGCGTTCATGGGCATGCCCGGTGTAGAACGGATAGTATCCGGCCGGATCGGCATGCAGCGACAAGGTCATGACATCGGGACGCTGGTAGAAGATCTGCTGCGTGCCATCGCCATGATGGGCATCGACGTCCAGGATGGCGATCTTGCCATAGGCCTGCGCCAGGCGCTGGGCGGCGGCAGCGCTGCTGTTCAGGTAGCAGAAGCCGCTGGCGCGGTCGCGATGGGCGTGATGGCCCGATGGCCGGCACAGCGCATAGGCCATGCCCTGGTTCTGCGCGACCCAATCGGCCGCGGCAATGGCGCTATGGGTCGAGCGCAGTGCCGAGCGCCACGTGTGCGGGCCGATGGGGCACGACAGGTCGCCAAGATAGTAGCCCGCCTGGGCCACGATAGAGCCTGACGGGCAGGGGCCGCGCTCGGCCTGCTCGGCGCGGCCGCTGTAGTAGGGCGCAAGATTGGGCAGTATCTCGTCGCCCGGGTTCATGCCTTGGGCGCGCAGGGCCAGCCAGCGCGTGTAGGCATGCTCCAGGAAGTCCAGGTAGTCCGGGCTGTGCACGCCATGCAGGGGACCGCGTCCGTAGTCGGGCGGGGCCTGCACTTGTACGCCGCGGGCGGTCAGGGCGGCGTGCAGCGCCTGGGCGCGGTCCGGCGCGTCCGTGGGTGCGCACAGGCGGCCCAGCCGCATGAACTGCTGCGGTGTGTGCAGCATCTGTTCTTCGCAGAAAAACGCCTTCATGAGGATCCTCGCTGTGGCTAGGCTTGCTTGAGCTCGATTTCCACGAAGACGAATTCCGTGCTGTTCGGATTGATGACGTTGTGCTCGACCCCCAGCGGACGGTAATAAGAGATACCTGTACGCAGCGCACTGGAGACTTGCCCATCGGGCGTCTCGAGCAGCAGTGGCCCGGTGGTCTGGGGCACCACGACGTAGTGCATGCCGTGCCGGTGCCAGCCGGTTTCGCCGCCGGGCGGAAATCGCCATTCGGTCACTCTGACATGTTCATTGTCGATCTGTACCGTGGGCACTGCGCTGGGGCGGCTCATGAGGCTGTCTCCTTGTGATTGGGCAAGTGTCATCCGGGCAGGACCTGGGCCAGGATGTCCATGGCTTCGCTCATGGTGTCGTCGGCAATGGTCAGCGGGAACAGAAAGCGGATGACATTGCCGTCGCCCCCGCAGCTCAGAAGCAACAGGTTCTTCTCGAGCGCGCGTGCCTGGGTCTGCCGCGTGAAGTCGGGATGCGGGCTGTTGTCGGCAGGATGGCGGAACTCGGCTGCCACCATGGCTCCCAGGCCGCGCACGTCGGCCATCTCGGGTACGCGGGGACGCAGCGCTTCAAGATGGCGGCGCAATCGCTCGCCGTGCGCCGCGCCACGCGCCGGCAGCTCGTCTGCCTGCATCAGCCGCACGACTTGCAGGGCCGCCGCCACGGCCAGCGGATTGCCGGCGTAGGTGCCGCCCAGGCCGCCCGGAGGGGGCGCATCCATGACTTCGGCGCGTCCGCACACGGCCGACAGCGGCATGCCGCCTGCCAGGCCCTTGGCCATTGCGGTGAGGTCGGCCGCGACGCCGTAGTGTTCCATGGCGAATATCTTGCCGGTGCGGCCAAAGCCGGTCTGGACTTCGTCGGCGATCAGCAGAATGCCGTGCTCGCTGCACAGCGTGCGCAGCGCCTGCATGAATTCGGGCGGGCAGATGTTGAAGCCGCCTTCGCCCTGCACGGGTTCGATGATGATGGCGGCCACGCGCCGCGGATCGACATCAGTCTTAAACAGCGCCCGCAGGCCGGCCAGCGCGTCGGCCACTGAAACTCCATGTGCCGGATCGGGGTAGGGCGCGTGATAGATGTCGGCGGGAAAAGGCCCGAAGCCAGCCTTGTAGGGCACTACCTTGCCGGTCAGGGCCATGCCCAGCAGCGTGCGGCCATGGAATGCCGCGCTGAAGGCGATCAGGGCCGAGCGCCCGGTGGCGCTGCGGGCGATCTTGACGGCATTCTCGACCGCTTCGGCGCCGGTGGTGAACAGGGCGGTTTTCTTGGGAAAGTCGCCTGGCACCAATTGGTTGATCTGCTCGGCCAGCTCGATATAACTGGCATAAGGCACGATCTGGTAGGCGGTGTGAGTGAAGCGCTTGATCTGCGCTTCGATGGCCTGGATCAGGCTGGGATGGCGATGACCGGTGTTCAGCACGGCGATTCCGCTGGCGAAATCGATATAGCGGCGGCCCTCGATATCCCACAGCTCGGCGTTGTCGGCACGGTCGGCGTAGAAGTTGCACATGACGCCCACGCCGCGCGGTGTCGCGGCATCTTTGCGGCGCGTCAGGTCGGCGTTGTTCATGCGGCGGGCTCCGGTTGCAGCGCGACCGGAGGATTCCAGTGCTGGCCCGGAACGGCCGCGATCAGTTTCTGCGTGTAGGCGTGTTGGGGCTGGTCGAAAATCTGGCCAGGACTGCCATACTCCACGACCTTGCCCTGGTGCATGACCAGTACCGCGTTGCAAATCTGTGCGGCGACCCGCAGATCATGGGTGATGAAGATCAGCGCGATCTGCAGCCGCTGCTGGATCTGGTGCAGCAGTTGCAGCACCTGGGCCTGCACCGATACGTCGAGGGCCGACACCGATTCATCGGCCACCAGAATCTTGGGTTCCAGGGCCAGCGCGCGGGCGATTCCGATGCGTTGGCGCTGGCCGCCCGAGAACTGGTTGGGATAGCGGTCGAAGGCCGAGACGTCCAGGCCGACCAGGCTCAGCAATTCGCGGGCGCGGGCCTCGGCCTGCCCGCGCGGCTGGCCGCTGGCCACGGGTCCGTCGCTGATGATGCGGCCTACTGTATGGCGTGGGTTGAGTGAGGCAAACGGGTCCTGGAAGATCATCTGGATGTCTTTGCGCATCGGCCGGAACTGGCTTTCGCTCAGGCCGGCGATGTCGCGGCCGTCGAAGATCAGTTCGCCGCCATTGACGCCGATGAGCTTGAGCAGGCATTTTCCGATCGTCGATTTTCCGGAGCCGGATTCGCCGACGATGCCCAGCGTCTGGCCGCGCCTGACGGTGAAGCTGACGCCATCGACCGCCCGCACCACCCGCTTGTGGCCCAGCCAGCCACGGCCCGTCACGTAGGTCTTGCTGAGGTTGCGGACTTCCAGCACGGGCGGGCCGTCGCCGGCCGCCTGGCCGGCGTCGGCGCGGCGCCGGGGCACCGCTCCGATCAGGCGCTGGGTATAGGGATGCCGCGGCGCATTTAAGATTTGTTCGGCCAGGCCTTGTTCGACCAGTTCGCCGTGTTCCATCACCGCGACACGATGGGCGATCTCGGCGACCACGCCGAAGTCGTGCGTGACGAACATGACGCCCATGCCTTTCTCTTTCTGGATGCGGGCGATGAGCGCCAGTATCTGCGCCTGGGTCGTCACATCCAGCGCGGTGGTCGGCTCGTCGGCGATCAGCAGCGAGGGCTCCAGAGCCAGGGCCATGGCTATCATGACGCGCTGGCGCTGGCCGCCCGACAGGCGGAAGGGATAAACATGGTAGAGCGTGGCCGGCTCGGGCAAGCCGACGAACTCGAGCAGTTCGAGCACGCGCTGCATGCGTGCCTGCCCCGGGTAGGCGTTGTGCACGCGCATGACTTCGGCGATCTGGTCGCCCACGGTCATCAGCGGATTGAGTGCCGACAGGGGCTCCTGGAATATCATGGCCATGTCTTTGCCGCGCATGGCCTGCAGGCGCGCTTCATCCTGCTTGAGCAAGTCGGTGCCGCGCAGCAGAATCTGGCCGCCCTGCGGCGCCAGGTAATCGGGTAGCAATCCCATGATGGCATTGGCGCTCATGGATTTGCCCGACCCGGATTCGCCGACGATGCACAGGATCTCGCCGGCCCGCACGTCGTATGAGATATCCCGCACCGCATAAGGGCGGTCGCTGCCCGAGGGCAGGGCGATGGTCAAGTTGCGCACCGACAGCAAAGGCGTGTTGTCATCCATGGTGGCTTCCTATTCGCCGCGCTTGCGCAGTTGGGGGTTGAGGGCGTCGTTCAGGCCTTCGCCGATCAGGTTGATGGCCAGCACGGTCAGCAGGATGGCGACTCCGGGCCAGACGCTCATCCACCAGGCTTCGCGAATCATCGTCCGGGCCGCGCCTATCATGAATCCCCAGCTCATCAGGTTGCGATCGCCCAGGCCCAGGAAGGCCAGCGCGGATTCCGTAAGAATGGCGGTGGCCACCATGAACGAGGCCGAGACGATGATCGGCGACATGGCGTTGGGCAGGATCTGCGTGCAGACGATGCGCGAAGGCGTCTGGCCGATGACGATGGCGGCCTGCACGAATTCGCGTTGCTTGAGGGTCATGAATTCCGAGCGCACCAGGCGTGCCGCCGGCGGCCACGATACCAGGGCGATGGCGCCCATGATGGAATACACCGTGGGGCTCAGCACTGCCACCAGCACGACAGCCATGGCCAGTTGCGGGATAGTCTGGAAGAACTCGGTGAACCGCATCAGCGCATCGTCGATGCGGCCGCCGCAATAGCCGGCCACCGCACCCACCAGGATGCCGAAAGCCAGTGCGACGCCGGTGGAAAGCAAGCCCACCAGCAGCGACACGCGGGCGCCCCACACCAGGCCCGCGGTGATGTCGCGTCCCAGCATGTCGGTACCGAACGGATAGGCCGGATCGGCGAAGGGCTTGATCAGAGGTTCGGCCACCATCATCCAGGGCGATTCGGGGTAGAGCAGCGGTGCCGCCAGGGCGGTGGCCACCACGACCAGCATCACGGCCAGTCCGGCTACCGCACCGTAGTTGCGCATATAGCGCTTCAGGAAGGGCTTCATGCCGCGGCCCCCTGGGAACCCGCCGAAATCCGGGGGTCGATGTACCGGTAGAGCAGGTCAGTCAGCAGGTTGAACACTACCACCATGATCGAGGTGACCAGGAAGATGCCCAGCAGCAACTGGTAGTCGCGCTGCAGCAAGGCATCGAACATCAGCCGGCCGATGCCTGGCCAGGCGAACACGGTTTCGGTCAGCACGGCGCCGCCGGCCATCTGCCCGAGTTGAATGCCGGCGAAGGTGACCACCGGCAGCAAGGCATTGCGCAACACATGGGTGCGGATCACCCGGTTGGGGCTGACTCCCTTGGCGCGGGCGGTCTTGACGAAGTCCATGCCGATCACTTCCAGCATCGAGGCGCGCGTCAGGCGGACGTAGACCGCCATGAAAAAGCAGCCCAGTGTCACGGTGGGCAGGATCAGGTGGATGGCGATGTCGTGCACGCGTGCCCAGCCGGTCAGGTTGGCGCCTACGGTCTCCATGCCGAAGGCCGGCAGCCAGCCCAGCAATACCGAGAACAACAGGATGCCCATCAGCGACAGCCAGAACAGCGGCGTGGCATACAGCAGCAGCGCGCCGGCCATGACCGTGCTGTCGATCCAGCGGCGCTTGTTGCGGTAGCGCGCCTTGGCGGCGATGACGCCAAGCAGCACGCCGAACACAATCGAGAACAGGAAAGCGCAGGACATCAGCAGGAAGGTGGCCGGCAGGCGCTCGAGTATCAGGTCCAGCACAGGTACATGGTTGCGGTACGAAAACCCCAGGTCGAGCTGGAACACGCCCTTGAGATACAGCCAGAGCTGGGTCAGCAGCGGTTGGTCCAGGCCGAACTCGGCACGCAGGCTGTCGACATAGGCGGCATCGCCCGCGCCAGCCTGGCCTGCCAGCACCGCGGCAGGGTCGCCGGGCGCCATGCGGATCATGAAGAAATTGATGATGACCACGCCCAGCACCACCACCAGGGCTTTGCCGATGCGCGAGACGAAAAAGGAAAGGAATTTCATGCCATGCATCTCCGTCGGAACACCGCGGCCCAAGGGGGGGCGGGTTGCGGCGGCCCGCCGCAGCATGGGCTACGGCGGGCCGGGCGCGCCAGGCGGCGCGCGCCCTTATTTCTGGATATAGACGTTGCTGAACGTTTCGTTCAGGCCGATGGCGGTCTGCACCAGGTTCTTGATGTTGCCTCGGTACAGGGTGGGGAACTCCATGTCGACCAGGAAGCCGTTGGCCACGTCGTTGACCAGCATGGTCTGGATCTTGGTGTAGAGTTCCTGCCGCTTGGCGGGATCGACTTCCGAGGCGGCGGCCACCCACAGTTTGTCGGCCTCTGGGTTGTTGTAGCCCTGCACGTTGGCAAAGGGCGAACCCTTGACCATGTTGGCCGCCACGTACAGGCGCTGCACGCCCAGGGCGGGATCGCCATACTGGTAGGTGTAGTTCAGGGTCAGGTCGAAGTCCCAGTTGCCGGTGCGGCTGGCCCAGCCGCCGGCGTCCGTGGATTCCATGTTGACGTTGAAGCCTAGCTGCTCGATCGACTGCTTGACGTATTCGCCCAGGCAGTCCCAGGTGGATCCGTAGGGCAAGCCCAGGAACCGCACCGTATAGTCGCCCGGCTTGATACCCGACTCTTCGATCAGCGCACGCGCCTTCTTCATGTCGAAATTGATGGGCGGCATGTTCTTGTCATAGAACATCTCGGTGGTCACGAACGGGCTGGTAGCCACTTTGCCCAGCCCGAAAAAGATGTTGTTGACGATCAGTTTGCGGTTCAGCGCCGCCATCACCGCTTGCCGCACCTTGACGTTGTCGAAGGGGGGCTTGTGCATGTTGAACACCAGATAGGCCTGCGGCGAGAACATCTCCCAACCCTTGGTGGTGTACTGCACATCAGGCATTGCGCGCAGGCGTTTCACGTCGACGTTATCGATGTCGCCGCCGCGCAGGACGTCGACGCTGCCGCGCTCGAACGCCACGGCGCGCGAAGCCGAGTCGGGAATCACGTTGAACACCAGCTCGTCCAGGTAGGGCAGGCCTTTTTTCCAGTAGTTCGGGTTGCGCTCGAGCTTGATGTATTCGCCGCGCTTCCATTCCTTGAACATGAACGGCCCGGTGCCGACCGGCTTCTGGTTGGCGGGGTTTTTCATGAAGTCGGTGCCGGCATAGATATGCTTGGGCATCATCGGCGCGAAGCCGGGCTCGAACATCAGCATGAAAGCCGGGAAAGGCGTCTTCAGGCGGATGGTGACCGTGTGGTCGTCGACCTTTTCGACCTTGTCCAGGTAGCGGCCCAGGATGACGCGGGCACGGGCGTGCGTCTTGGGCAGGAATTCGCTCAACGAGAAGACCACGTCGTCGGCCGTGAACGGCTTGCCGTCGTGCCATTTCACGCCTTCTTCAAGGTGGAAGGTATAGGCCATGCCATCGGGCGAGACTTCCCATGATTTGGCCAGGCCGGGTTGCGGCTTGAGATCGAACGAGTAGGTCAGCAGGCTTTCGTAGATCTTGCCCGCCACGAACTGGGTGGGCGCCTGTTGGTTCAACGCGGGAATCAGGGTGGGCGGCTCGGGCTGCACGATCATGCTGAGCGTGCCGCCGGGCGTCTGGGCCTGCACGGCGGCCATGGGTACGGCGGCTACCAGGGCGAGCGCGCCTAGGGACAGTTTGAGGCGTGTTGTCAGTTTCACTGTGAACCTCCGGCTTGGAATGGAAAGCGAATGGACGGCGCCAGGCTCCTGTGCGCGGCGACCGTGCCACCCTGCTGTGCGGGTGCTACGGGTGGAACAGCTAAAACTTTGGTGTGTTGCACAGGCCTGGAGCGGGCCAGGGCACGACGGCGGCAAGTTGCGGCAAGTCCGGTTGCATGGTTTCCCCTTGGCATTTATGTGGACGTTTTTCTGCTTGCGCTGGGGCAGCGTATCGGATATTTGGTACTCTCAATAGGTCCAAATCGGTTTTTGTTTCTGGTGCCACTTTGAAAGAACTGATTCTGTCCGAGTGCCTGTTGCAGCGATTGGAGCGCCGTGCGGCCACGCCGCTGTCACGGCAGATCTACGACATCGTGCGGCGGCTGATCCTGGACGGCGAGGTGCCTGCCGGCACCAAGCTGCCTGCCACCCGGGCGCTGGCCATCGACACAGGGTTATCCCGTAATACCGTCCTGCACGCGTACGATCAGTTGCTGGCAGAAGGCTATCTGGTGTCGGCGTTCGGAAGTGGTACCTTCGTTTCGGATACTGTGCCGGCCGTACAGCAACCCCCCGCCGCGGACCACCAGGCCGGGGCGGCATTGCCGCCGCAGTTCGCCTTGTCGCGGCGCGGATCGCGGCTGGTGCACGAGGCATCGGCTTCGGACCGGCAATGGGGGGCCTTCGTGCCCGGCGTGCCCGATGTCTCGCTGTTTCCGCGGGCTGTCTGGGCCAGGCTGCAAGGGCGCCGATGGCGGCAGTCCCAGCCCGAACTGCTGACCTATGCCCATGGCGCAGGGTATATGCCGCTGCGCCGCGCGTTGGCCGAGCACCTGCGGTTGTCGCGCTCGGTGAAATGCGAGGCCGACCAGATCGTGCTGACCAGCGGCATCCACCAGTCGCTGAGCCTGCTGGCGCGGCTGCTGGGTGACTATGGCAATACGGCCTGGATGGAGGACCCCGGCTATTGGGGCGCGCGGTCGACCCTGGAGGCCTGCGGCGTTACGCCCATACCGGTGGCGGTCGACAGCGAGGGGATGGCTCCCAGTACCGAGCAACTGCGCGAGCCGCCACGCTTCATTTTCGTGACACCCTCGCACCAGTATCCACTGGGCATGGTGATGAGCCT
>DASPIV010000283.1:0-4001 GCA_035628955.1 Bordetella sp. | reverse complement strand
GAACCTGGGTATCTACCGCCAGCAGCCTATCGCACCGAACAAGCTGATCATGCGCTGGCTGTCGCACCGCGGCGGCGCACTGGACTTCCGCGAACATGCCCGCGCGCATCCGGGCACGCCGTTTCCGGTGGCGGTGGCGCTGGGCGCCGATCCGGCCACCATCCTGGGTGCCGTCACGCCGGTGCCGGACAGCTTGTCCGAATACCAGTTCGCCGGCCTGCTGCGCGGCTCGCGCACCGAAGTCGCGCAAGCGCTGGGCAGCGAACTATCCGTACCGGCCTGGGCCGAAATCGTGCTGGAAGGCCATTTGCTGCCAGCCAGCGATCCGCGCGCCATGGCGCCGGCAGTGCCCGACGGCGCACCGCCACCGCCCGATACCGGCTACGAAATGGCGCTGGAAGGCCCTTACGGCGATCACACCGGCTACTACAACGAACAAGACTGGTTTCCGGTGTTCACGGTGGACCGCATCACCATGCGGCGCAAGCCGATCTATCACTCCACCTATACCGGCAGGCCGCCCGACGAGCCGGCGGTGCTGGGCGTGGCATTGAACGAAGTGTTCGTGCCGCTGCTGCGCCGGCAGTTGCCCGAGATCGTCGATTTCTATTTGCCGCCCGAAGGCTGCAGTTACCGCCTGGCCGTGGTGTCGATCCGCAAGCAGTATCCCGGCCATGCCAAGCGCGTGATGTTCGGCCTGTGGAGCGTGCTGCGCCAGTTCATGTACACGAAATTCATCGTGGTGGTCGATGAAGATATCGACCCGCGCAACTGGGCCGAAGTCGTATGGGCCATTACCACCCGCATGGATCCGGTGCGCGATACGGTGTTGGTGGAACGCACGCCCATCGACTACCTGGACTTTGCTTCGCCGGTATCGGGCCTGGGCGGCAAAATGGGCATGGACGCCACCAACAAATGGCCGGGCGAGACCGACCGCGAATGGGGCCGGCCCATCGCGATGGACCCTGCCGTCAAGCAGCGGGTGGACGCAATGTGGGGCGAACTGGGCTTGTAGTCAATGGGGCGGCGGAGCCTGGTCGGTATGGCGCGAATCGCGCCAGGCCTTGAATAGCTGCCAGCCCAGCAACGCGCCGCCGCCCAGTCGCAGCAGGCGCGACCGCTTGCCACGGCCCATGATCAGGGCCGATACGGTGGAACTGATGAACGGATAACGCCGCGCCAGCGCCACGCCCTGCCACACCAGGTTGGACAAATTGCCCCCGGCGAACCCGGGCAGCCAGCGCCTGACCAGGTTGCGAGGTTCCAGCGACCTGCCGGCCGAGGCTATATCTTGCGCCAGCGATTCGCGTTCGATGGCTGCGCGGGCACGCAGCAGTTCGATGCGCACCGCGCGGTCGATAGCGGGAGACGGTTTGGCCATGGCGTCAGCTCTCGTCGCGCCGGCGGTCGGCCTGGGCGTCTTGTTCGGCCTGGGCGGCACGCACGTTGTCGAGCAGGTCGGCGTCGCGGCCCAGTTCTTCGAAGGTGGCCGAAAACGGCACGGGGCCCGACACCAGCTCGCGGCGGACCACCAGCAGCAGCCCCACGCCGACCACCGCGTACAACGCGGCCAGCAGGCCCAGGGCCAGATAACGGTTTTCGGTGGGCCAGAATGCCACCGCGATGGTGACGCTGAATACCAGCACGGCCAGCGTCAGGAACAGCAAGGCGGCGAACGCCATGCCCAGCAACTTGATCAGCCGCGCTTTTTCTTCGGCGGCTTCCAAGGCGAACAATTCCAGGCGGGTACGCAGCAGCCCGACCAGGCTGCCCGCCACGCCAAATACCGATCTGCGCAAGCCCATGGACAAGAGCGGGCCGGCCGCTTGACGGCCGGCCCCGCGCTTCAGCGGCGGCAGATCAGCAGGCCGAGCAGCAGGCCGGTCACGCCCGCGATGCCGATGGCTTGCCAGGGATTGTCGTGCACGTAGTCGTCGGTGGCGCGCGCCGCCTTGCGGCCGCGTTCCAGCACGGCATCCTGGGCGTCGTACAGCGCTTCGCGAGTGCGCTTGAGCGAGGCCATGGCGCGGTCGCGCAGTTCGGTGGCCTTGTCGCCAGAGCTGGATGCGGCTTCGCGCAACAGGTTTTCCGCATCGTTCAGGCTGCTTTTGACGCTGTCGATGAGTTTTTCTTTGGCGACTTCCTCGGATCGTCGGGTGGTCATAAAGGCTCCTGTTGATGTGTCAGTGACGGGTCCATCATACCAGCCGGCCACGGCAAAATCGCAGTGGTGCATGCTACCGACTGCTACCTGATCCGGGTAATTTCGACGGCGGACTTTACGCCGGCCTGGTCGATGTCCTGGCGCATGACCAAATTGACCTCGGGACAATACCAGTCGGTGACGGTGGTGTTCATGCCGGGGATGGGCAGCGTAAGGCCCTGGAAGGTGGCCTGCGTAGGATCAGTGTTGCGTGTGTACCGGATCGGCCAGCACGACTGGCGGCCCAGCGCGGTATCCAGCGACTGCTTGGCGCCCACGGTTTTTTCGCCGATGCGCACTACCGTGGTGGGTTGCCCGCCCACCGGGGCGTCTTTGCCGATGTTCAGGCGATAGGTCGCCCCGGACATGCGCTGGCCTTGGGCGATCTTGCCGTCGTAGGCGAACAGGCCCAGCATGCGCGGGTCGAACTGGCCGCCGGATTCGGGCTTGCCGCCCGCCTTGGCATAGCGTACGAATTCGGCCTTGCCGTTCCTGATGGTCATCAGGTAGTCGAGCTTGGACTTGCCGGCCGGCAGGCCGGCGTAGCTGAAGCTGGCAGTGCCCCGCACGCGCGCGCGGCAGTTGGCCGAATCCGTCTTGGTGACCTCGGCGAAGCTCAGATCGGCGCCCAGGCTGAGATTGCCCGAGCCGGTCAGTTGCACCGCACCGCCGTCATGCATGAAACGCGCATCGCACATGCCCGCCAGGGCCTGGGCCGACAAGCTTGCGGCGCCTGCCAGGAAAACATAAGAAAAGAAGCGTGCCGCCACTCGGGACTCCTGGGAATTCAGAAAAACCATGCCCGCGGGCATGGTTTTTCGATACTACACCGGTTGGCCCGGCGGCGGCCCGCGCAGGCAGGCGCTATGCCCGAGACCGGAAACAATGAGCATCAATGGGCACACAAGCAAAACACATTGGGCGCGCCGGAAAATATGAATAAATATTTTGTTGTGTTTTGTATAGAATCACGCTTCCATCAACTTCCCTTGATCATCGTCATGTCGTCGTCGTTCTTGTCATGCCGTTCTTCCGCGGCCCTGCGCCGGGCCGCTTGCTGGGCAGTCCTGTCCGGCATGGCAGTGCTGGCCGGCTGCGCAAATGTTCTCAACACCATCCCCGTCACCTATTCGCCATCGTCGGTACTGAGCGCCGAAGGCAGCGTCGAGGTGGGAGCCTTTACCTACGATCCGAACCAGGCCGATGCCGACGCGCAGGCCAAGGCGCCAAAAGCGTCGCGCTATGCCAACGCCGGTCTGTCGAGTTCGCAACAAGCCAGCGGCGGTTCGCCGGGCAGCTACCAGCCCAGCCTGATCGAGCCCAACCAGATCCGCAACACGGCCATGGGCAGCATATTGCTGGAGAAGGACATCAAGGACCTGGTGCGCGACGCCACCTTCGCCGAACTGCGCTTCATGGGCGTCAAGGTCAACGGCACCGCACAGGCCACCCGCCTGACCGGCGACATCCAGGAGTTCCTGATCGACGACCTGGGCTATTCGGTGGACTGGACCCTGCGCATCGCCTACGTGGTGGTCGACAAGGCCGGCGACAAGCCGGTGTACCAGTCCACCAAGGAAATCAAGCGCCGCACCACCAAGTTCGCCAACTTCTTCGGCGCGCTCAATGACACGATCCGCCTGAATATCGAAGAGCTGGTGAAAGACCCCGCCTTCCTGGCGGCCATCAAGCAGCCCTAGCCTGAGTGTGCCGGGTGCCTGGCGTTGGCGGCGGGTCGGGCGGTGAGGTGGGATCAACGGTGCGCGGCAGTGTCAACCACCCTGGCGGATGTCGT
>DASPIV010000282.1:0-5174 GCA_035628955.1 Bordetella sp. | reverse complement strand
CTGGTTCGCCTGGCGCGCGTTGTCCGCGTTCTGCTTGACCGTCGAGGCCAGCTCTTCCATCGACGCCGCCGTCTCCTCCAGCGAGGCCGCCTGCTGTTCGGTGCGGCTGCTCAGGTCCGTGTTGCCCGCCGATATCTCGCGAGAGCCCACGTTGATCTCGTCCACCCCGCGACGCACCTGCGACACCGTGCGCGCCAGGTTCTCCTGCATGCGCTTGAGCGCCGCGAACAACTGCCCGATCTCGTTGCTGTTGCGCACTTCCACCCGCGCCGTCAGGTCGCCCCCAGCCATGCGATCGAAGTGCTGCCCGGCCTCTTTCAGTGGCATCAGCACTCGGCGCCGCAAAAACCGATAGGTCGCAAATACCAGCAATGCCGCCATGGCTCCACCCACGGCAACCGCCGCCAGCACACCCTGGTAGCGCTGGGTTGCCAGCACATAGGCATCCTGCAGTTGGCTGGCCCGCCAGAAATCGAAACCGTCTACCGCCCGCGCAAAGCGCCCTTCCAGGGCATCATGCAGGGTCTGTGCCTGCTTCTGGTAGGCCGTCATGTCACCCCGTTCGAGCAAGCCGAACAAGGGCGCGATGCCTTGCTGCATCAACGCGGCATAGGATGCGTCGATTTCTGCCAGGCTTTCCTCGGCACCGGCCGGGCGCGGCAAACCCTTGTAGTACTCGAACTCGGTCTGGGCGCGGTTCATGGCCGCGCTGGCACGCTGCATCAGGCCGGCCGGCTCGGCAGCCAGTCCCGGCGCCACCGCAACGGGCTGGCCGATGCTGCGCACGATGTCGCCATAGTGGGCGTTGGCCGTGCGAGCCAGGCCATTGACGACGTCCTTGTAGCTATTGACCAGGCGCGCCAGCGCATCGCCCACATCCTGCGTCTGGCGGATACCCGTCAGCGTGCCGTTGCTGACACGCAGCGATAACACGCCCAGCATGGCGCCAATTACCAGCATCAGCGTGAAAAATCCCAATACGCCAAGCAGGCTGGTGCGTATCTTCATGTTGGCCACGAACTTGCGCATGATAAAAACCCCGAAACTAGGATCCAAAGGCTGCCTGGCGGAGCAGCCGGTGCGGCCCGTTCAGGCGGCAACCTTCTCCACCAGCGCCATTTCCTCGCTGGTCATCAACTTCTCGATGTCCACCAGGATCAGCATGCGATCATCGATCGTGCCCAGCCCGGTCAGGTATTCGGTGGACAGAGAAGCACCGAACTCCGGCGCCGCGCGCACCTGGCCGGCATTGAGCATCAGCACGTCGGACACACCGTCGACAACGATGCCCACCACCCGGTGGTCCAGGTTCAGGATGATGACAACGGTCTGTTCGTTGTATTCGACGCTGCCCAGCTTGAACTTGATGCGCAGATCCACGATGGGCACGATGATGCCGCGCAGGTTGGTGACACCCTTGATGAACGCCGGCACGTTGGCGATGCGGGTGACCGCCGCCGCGTCGTAGCCGCGGATTTCCTGCACTTTCAGGATGTCGATGCCGTATTCTTCTTCGCCCAGCGTGAACACCAGGAACTCGCTGCCTACGTCTTCGACGCGCACGGCCTGTGCTTGCGGTTTGACTGCCATGTAAGGTTCTCCGTCAATTCAATATGACTTCGGGCTGCGCCCATTTCTCGCGGTTGGCCCGCGCCAACGCAAACACGTCGACAATCAGCGCCACGCTGCCGTCGCCCAGAATGGTGGCCGCGGATACACCTGGCACTTTTCGATAATTGGATTCCAGGTTCTTCACCACCACCTGGTGCTGGCCCACCAAATGGTCCACCAGCAGCGCAAAGCGGCGGTCCTGTGCCTGCATGATGACGGCGATGGCCTGGGTAGGATCCGCCTGCGCGCCGGAAACGCCGAACACGCGGTGCAATTCGACCAGGGGCAGGTATTCGCCACGTACCTGCATCACCCGCTCGTCGCCCGCCACCGAATACATTTGGTCCATGGTGGGCTGCAACGATTCGGTCACGTGGTTCAGCGGCAGAATGAAAGTCTCGGCGCCCACCCTTACCGACATGCCATCCAGGATCGCCAGCGTCAGGGGCAGCACGATGCGGGTGGTGGTGCCTTCGCCCGGCACGCATGAAAGCTGCACATGGCCCCCCATGTCCTGGATATTGCGCCGGACTACGTCCATACCCACTCCTCGCCCGGATATATCGGTAACCTGCTCGGCCGTGGAAAAACCTGGTGCGAAGATCAGCTGCCAAAGCTCATCGTCGGACGTGTTCTCGCTGACGGCCAGGCCCTGGGCTAGGGCCTTTTTCATGATTTTCTCGCGATTCAGGCCACCGCCGTCGTCGCTGACCTCGATCACGATATTGCCGCCGTTGTGCTCAGCCGACAGGATCAGTTGGCCGACCGGATCCTTGCCCTCGGCAATGCGCTTTTCGGGCGTCTCGATGCCATGGTCCAGGCTATTGCGTACCAGGTGCGTCAACGGATCGATAATGCGCTCGATCAGGCTCTTGTCCAGTTCGGTGGCGCGGCCATAGGTCTGCAGTTCGATCTGCTTGCCCATCTTGACCGCAATGTCGCGAACCAGTCGGGGAAAGCGGCTGAACACGTAATCCATCGGCATCATGCGGATCGACATCACCGCTTCCTGCAGATCGCGGGCGTTGCGTTCCAACTGTTCCATGCCATTGAGCAGCCGGTCGTGCAGTACCGGGTCCAGGCCCGATGCTGTCTGCGCCAGCATCGCCTGGGTAATGACCAATTCGCCCACCAGGTTGATGACCTGATCGACTTTCTCGACGCCGACTCGAATCGAGGTGGATTCCTTATCGGCCGCCGCTGCTGCCGCGGCCCGTGCGGGCTTGGCCGCGGCAGCAGGAGCCGCCGTGGCGGCGGATAGCGCCGGCTGCGCGGGCGAGCCGCCCGCCATCTGGGCGGCCAGACCCGCCGCGGCCTGGGCGAATTGCTCCACTGACGCACTGGGTGCCTGCGGCGCCGCTTCCGGTACGGCGGTACGCTGCACATCCAGTTGGTCGGTGTTCACGATGAAGCAGCATACGGCTTCGATATCGTCGGCCGAGCAAGTGCTGTCGAGCCAGACTGTCAGGCCGCCATCGGCGCGGTCGTCGGCCAGCACGGTACCCAGGTTGCCCATTTCTTCCCGCAACGATTGCGCGTCCTTGTCGCTCACGCGGGTAATGCGTATGCGATACGGCAGGCTACCGTCCGGCGCGGCGGCCGGTGGCATGACAGCCGGCACGGCAACGATAGAGGCGTCGGACATGGCCTGCGCGGGCGCAGCCGCCGCCTGCTCCAGCGGCACGGGTGTCGCACCATGCTCTTGGGCCAACTGCCGCAGTACCGCACAGATCCGTTCGTACACCGCCTCGTCGGGCTCTTGCGCGGCACGATAAGTGTCCAATTGGCTCTTCAGCACGTCTTTCGTTTCCAGGAAAATATCCACCATATCGGCGCGCAATACCATTTCGCCGCGCCGGATTTCGTCCAGCAAGTTCTCCAGCAGATGCGTGGTACCCGCCAGATGCTGGAAACAGCCGAATGTGGCCGCCCCGCCCTTGATGGAATGCGCGGCGCGGAAGATTGCATTCAAATGCTCGATATCGGGTGCCTCGACATCGAGCTGCAACAGCAACTGCTCCATTTCGGCCAGCAGCTCGTCTGCTTCGTCGAAGAATGTCTCGTAGAACTGACTGAGATCCAGACCGCCGCTCATAGACCGTACGCCTTTCTGTCAAACCTGCTCAGGCATCGGACTGCTCGCTGAGCAGTTCGGACGCCAATTCCACCAGCACGCCCGGATCGAGCGGCTTGTTCAGCCAACCGCGCACTCCCAGGTTGCGCGCCGCGTTCTTGCTTCTCCCATCGTCTTCCGTGGTCAGTACGAGGACGGGCAGGTCCTGGTAGCCGGGCTCGACACGCAAGCCCCGGATCAGCGCCAGGCCATCCATGACCGGCATGTTCCAATCGCTGACCAGCAGGTCGACACGATTTCCACGCGCCAACTCGAGTGCCCGCTGACCGTTGCCAGCTGTCAGCACTCGCCAGCCCGCCCCGCTCAATGTCGTCTGGACGATCATGCGCATCGTCGCCGAATCATCCGCCACCAGTATCGTTGCCGTCATAACTACCTTGCCGTCTCGGCCTGCGCCGGTTGCTCCACCACGGATTCACTGATTTCTCTGGCATTGCGCACACTCAAATCTGCTGCCGTGGCATTTTCCCGCTCGATCTGCTGCTGCGTGCGCCGATTCAGCACCACCAGGCTGATACGACGGTTAACGGCCGCATACGGGTCATCTTTAACCAGGCTCATGCTCGAAGACAGGCCCTGTATGCGCATGAGCTTTCCTTCGGCCATGCCGCCAGCCGCTAGTTCCTGGCGCGAAGCATTGGCGCGGTCGGCCGACAGTTCCCAGTTGCTGTAGGCGCGCTCGCCACGGGCGTATTGCGTGGCGTCGGTGTGCCCGGCAATACTGAGCTTGTTGGGCAAGTCATTGAGCACCGGCCCCAGCTCTCGAAGAATGTCGCGCATATACGGCTGCACCTCGGCGCTGCCGGTGGCGAACATCGGCCGGTTCTGGTTGTCCACGATCTGGATGCGCAAGCCCTCGGTGGTCATGTCGATCAGCAATTGCGGCCGGAAGTTCTTGAGTACCGGGTTTTCTTCCAGCATGGCATCCAGCCGGCGCTTCAGGCGCTCCAGCGCGTGGCGATCGCGCCGTTCCGCATCGGCCTGCACCTGGGACTGCACCCGGCTGCCGTCGGATTGCCGCACATCGCCGTCGTCGCGCAGCGGATCGCGCCCGCCGCCGGGGATGGCGCTGGTCTCGGCTGAAAAGTTCGGCCCGCCAGTCAGCGCCACGCGCAACGGAGTCCGAAAATACTCGGCAATACTGCGCAGCTCTTCCTTGGGCACGATGGCAATCAGCCACATCACCAGGAAGAACGCCATCATGGCAGTGATGAAATCCGCGTAGGCGATCTTCCAGCTACCGCCGTGGTGGACGCGCCGGGGGCTGCGCTTGCGGCGGACCACTATCCGGTGGTTGTTCAGCGAGCTCATCGGGCCGCCCGTCAAGCGCGGCCGGTAGTGGCCGACTTGGTCTGGCGCACGTGCTCTTCAAGCTCACCGAACGACGGGCGCACGGAAGAGAACAACACCTTGCGGCCGAACTCCACGG
>DASPIV010000281.1:0-3204 GCA_035628955.1 Bordetella sp. | reverse complement strand
CCGAACGTAACCGCCGCGCGCGCATCATCAACGCCGAAGGCGAACAGCAGGCCGCCGAGAAACTGGTAGACGCGGCGCGGACCCTGGCCAGCACGCCAGAGGCTATGCAACTGCGCTATCTGTCCACCCTGTACGACATTGCCGGCGACAAGACTTCGACCATCGTTTTTCCGGTACCCATCGATATGCTGCGACGCGCATTCGAACGCCCCGCCGAGTGATGCCCGGATTATTTTGCTGGGGTATGAACCGGATGTCGAACCAGGCGACGCCGCTATCCGGCGTGGGCCGCAGCCTGTGCGGTGACAGGCCATTGCGCGGCTTGCAGGCGACGGGCCTGGTCCAGGTGGCGTTGCAGCATGGGTACCATGCTGGCGGCATAGGCCTGAATTTCCGGATCCTTGCTATTGCGTACCGCGTGTCTGAATAGCGCCAGTACGGCCGCCTGGCCGTCCACCGCCACTTTTTCCAGATACATGGCGTCGAAGAGGCTCGTGGGAGCCTTTTGCAGTTGGCTGAGAACGGCGTGCTGCTCGCCGCCTATGGCGCTGGGCACGGCGCGCGATTTGGCGGCGGCGATGGCCATCAGCCGCTCGCGGGCCTCGACCTGGTCGCGCATCACAGCCTGCACATAGGCTCGAATCTCGTCGTCGGTAGCCCGTTGCAGGGCCAGGTCGCCGGATCTCAGTTCGAACAGGCCCGCCCGGGTGGCGGCTTCCATGAAGAGGCGATCCTGATGATCCAGCGCGGCCGATGAGGCATACGCCTGTATGCCCAGGATGACGGCCGCGGCCGCGGCTACCGCAATCCCTGCCATTTTCCATGGATTCATGTCGTTCCCCTGGGGGCACCCCGCTGATTGCGGGCCAGACAGGCATAGCAACCGGCGTGCCCGCCGGCCATGGCGGCCCGCCGGCCACGCTCAAGACCGGTTGTCCACGGGTGGCGCGCCGGGCGTCTGGCGGCCTGGGTCGCGGAAGTCTTCCGCATCTACCCCGGGCGGGATACGGACCTTGGCGCCGGCGCGATTGGGGTCGGCCGGCCGGTCATTGAGGGTGCGGTCGGTATCGCGGCGACGCATATGCTCGTCTTCCTGGGCCCGGCGATCGCCGGGCGGATGTTCGGGCGCGGATTGATCTGACTTGGGCATGATCGGCTCCTGTAAAGCGTGTGGAAAGAGATGCGCCGAGTCGCAAGCGATGTTCCCGCCGCTCCGGGCACGCCAATTGCAGAGCACCCGCGCAGGCGCCGCCTCGCGCGCCCCACCTCGACGGAGTAAGCCATGGGCCTGTCTATTCTGCGTATTTCACCCTTTCCCTTCTATGCTGCGCCGCGCCAGCCCGGGCTGGGGCCCAGCGATTCTTCCGATTCGGGCAGCGACCTGCCCGGCAGCGCCGGCGACCATGACACCGACTCACAAGGCACGGGCGAACGCGAGAGCGTCGAACCCAGCCTGGAAGACGACAGCGGCGATGACATCGAGACCGACCGCATTGTCGGCGAAGACGAAGCGGGCTTGGCCCATACACGCCCAGACCCGGTCCGCAACGGAGGAAAACCGGATTGAGGCCCGCCTGTGGCGCAGACCGCGCCTGGCACACCTGTGTCACTTGGAAGGAATGCACAAATGGACGTCGATTGGCCTGAGCTGTTCCGCCTGACCGTCCCCCCGCTGGAACTGATCGTGCGTGGGTCACTGATGTACTGGTTCATTCTGGTAGTGCTGCGCATGGCCGGGCGACGCGACGTCGGCTCCCTGGGCGTCGCGGATATGCTGGTGCTGGTCTTGATTGCCGATGCCGCGCAGAACGGCATGGCGGGCCAATACCAGTCGATTACCGACGGCGCCATCCTGGTTGCCACCATCGTGGGCTGGGTGGCGCTGATCGATCGCCTGACCTTCTTCCTGCCGTGGCTGGGACGCTTGCTGGAAGCCGACAAAGTCTGCCTGGTACGCGACGGCCAAATGCTCCGGCGCAACATGCGCCGCGAATACATCACGCCCGAAGAACTGATGAGCGAGCTACGGCAGCATGGCTTCGAAGACTTGTCGAGTGTACGCCGGGCCTATATCGAGCCGGATGGCAATATCAGCGTGCTGAAACGGCCCGGTTCGAACTGACGGGGACGGGGCCTTCCGCCCTTTGATGCACTATCCCGGATGCCGCCAGCCCCTTTGGCAGGCGCCTGGCAACTACCGGGACACTTGCACGCCCCTCAGGCTGCCAGCACCTCAGAGCGTCCCATGATCACCGCCGGCGTGGCCGCTTCCGCCGTCAGTTCGCCATATACCGCCAACAGGTCGCGCCCGACCTGCTGCCAGGTATACAGGCGGCGGGCCCGACGCGCGCCCGCTTGGCCCATCTGGCGGCACAGGGTGGAATCGCCCGCCAGCTGTGCCAGCCGCCGGGCCAGCGCTGCGGGGTCGCGCGGCGGCACCAGGAAGCCCGTCTTGCCGTCCTTGATGGTGGTGCGAATGCCGCCGGTGTCGGATCCGACCACCGGACGCCCACAAGCCATGGCTTCGACAGGCGTGATTCCGAAAGGCTCGTACCAGGGCGTGGTCACGAACACGTCGCTGGCGCAGTAGTAGGCGCACAGGTCCTGGCGATCCCGGCGTCCGGCGAACTCTACATACGGCGTCACGCCGGCCTGCTCGGCCACGCTGCGCAGGCGCGCCAGTTCGGGCGTGGTGCGCTCATCGGGCTTCGGGTCGTTGCCGCCGACCACGCACAGGCGCGCGGCCACCCCATATTGCCGACGCAGCAGGCCCAAGGCCTCGATGACGTTGTCCACCCCCTTGCGCGGCACCATGCGGCCCAGCTGCAGGATGCGGAACTCGCCATCCTGCCAACCCAGCTTGCGGCGCGCCGTGCCGGCATCGACAGGCGACATCTCGGTGGGGTCATAGCCGCAGGGCACCACGCGGATACGTTGGGGATCGGCATCGTAGAGGTTCAACAAGTCGCGCCGGTCCTGCGGACATTCGGCCACGATAAGATCAGCCGCGCGCACGATATCGCTTTCGATCTGGAAGCGGCCGTCGGGGAAGCGGTCGGCCTCGCGCTGATGCAGGCGCCGCACGCGCCCGAGCGCGTGGAAAGTCACCGCCATGGGCACCCCGTGGCGCCGCGCCGCCGGCAGGCTGGCCAACGCCGACATGAAGAAATTGGCGTGCACTACGTCGTAAGGCCTGGTCTGGCG
>DASPIV010000280.1:0-5538 GCA_035628955.1 Bordetella sp. | reverse complement strand
CCGAATTGCGCGGCGGTGGCCAGCCCCGTGTTCGGGCCTGGTGGGGAAATGTGCGGCGCCATCTCGCTGTCGGGTCCCAAAGAGCGCTTCACCGCGGCCGCCATCAAGAAGATGTCGCGGCTGGCCAGTGAGGCGGCTGCGTCCGCCACGCTGGCTCTGGGCGGGCGCTGGCCCTCGGGCAAGTCCTAGCCATGAAGAAAGTGCGCGGCCGCTTCGGCAGCGGCGTTTTCAGGCGGCCTTGCCCAGGCCCAGGTAGCTTTCGATCACCCTCGGGTTGCCGGCCAATTCGCGGGCCGGGCCATGCAGGATGACTTCGCCGGTTTCCAGTACGTAGCCGTAGTCGGCCACCTGCAGGGCGGCACGGGCATTCTGCTCAACGAGCAGAATCGCCACGCCCGTCTCGCGCAGCCGCGCGATGATATGGAAAATTTCCCGTACGATGCGCGGTGCCAGGCCCAGGCTGGGTTCATCCAGCATCAGCAAGCGTGGCTTGGCCATCAAGGCACGGCCCACTGCCAGCATCTGGCGTTCGCCACCCGACAAGGTGCCGGCCTGCTGGCGGCGCCGCTCGCGCAAGCGGGGAAACAGCTCGAACACTTCATCCAGGGTGCCGCGCCAGCCGCTTTCGCGCGCGCGATAGCGGCGAAACCCGCCCAGCAACAGGTTGTCTTCCACCGACATGCTGCCGAACAATTCGCGCCGCTCGGGCACCAGCGACATGCCTGCCGCCACCCGCCGCTCGACTGCCCAGGCCGATACATCGGTGCCTGCGTAATGCACCGCGCCAGAGGCATGGCCGGTGGTCGGCAATGCCCCCATCATGGCGTTGAGCATGGTCGACTTGCCCGCGCCGTTGGCACCGATCACCGTCACGATGCTGCCCGGCGCTACTGTCAAAGTCGCCTCGGACAGCGCCCCCACCTTCCCGTAGCGGGCGCTCAGCCCGCGCACGTCCAGAATCGGATCCTGGCTCATTGGATGCTCCCGGTTGCGGTTGGCGTGGCGCCGGCCTCCGGCAGGTCGTCGTCGATGCCGCCCAGGTAGGCCTCGAGCACGGCGGGGTTCTGCTGCACTTCGGCGGGAACCCCTTCGGCCAGCTTGGTACCGAAATCCATGACCACCAGGTGGTTGGTCAAGCGCATGACGAAATCCATATCGTGTTCCACCAGCAGGATGCTCATGCCTTCGGCGCGCAACTGGCCGAGCACCTTGCCCAATTCCTGCTTTTCTTTGTAGCGCAGGCCCGCGGCGGGTTCGTCCAGCAGCAGCAGCACCGGATCGCTGGCCAGCGCCCGCGCGATTTCCAGAATGCGCTGCTGTCCCAGGGCCAGATTGCCCGCCTGCTCGTACAGGTACTCACCCAGGCCCACGCGCTCGAGCTGGGTGGCGGCTTCGTGCAGCAGCCGGGCCTCTTGAGCCCGCTCGCTGTGCAGCGCGCCCGCCATCACGCCGACATCGGCGCGCATGTGCGCCCCCAGGGCCACGTTTTCCAGTACAGACATGCCGGGCAGCAATTGCACATGCTGGAAGGTGCGGCCGACGCCGCGGCGAGCGATGTCCCGCGCCGACTGGCCATCGATGCGCTCGCCCTGGAAGCGCACCTGGCCCCGCGTGGCCGGCAATACACCGCTGATCAAGTTGAACGTCGTGCTCTTGCCGGCGCCATTGGGGCCGATCAGGCCGACGATCTCGCCGGCTCGCACCTTGAATGAAATATCGTTCACCGCGACCAGGCCGCCAAATTCCTTGCGGATCGCGTCCACCTCGAGCACCAGCGCGCCGCCCTGCGGCCGCTCGCGCTGCGGCAAGGCCGCGGCGGCAGGCGGCGGCGCCAGATTCCGGCGTGAACCGGCACCGCCGGTCAGGCGTGCCCAACCGGCCGACAAAATAGGCCACAGGCCGTTAGCCGCATACTGCAACATCAGGATGAGCAGTACGCCGAACACAATCAGCTCGAAATTGGCATCAGTGTCCAGCAGCGCCGGCAACAGGTTCTGCAACTGGTCTTTCAGGCCCAGGATCACGGCCGACCCCACCAGCGCTCCCCAGACGTGGCCGGCGCCGCCCACCACCGCCATGAACAAGTACTCAATGCCATAGTTCAGGCCGAACGGGCTGGGGCTGACGGCGCGCTGCATGTGCGCATAAATCCACCCCGACAGGCAGGCCAGCAATGCCGCCCAGACGAAGATCACGACTTTGTACGCCGCCGTGTTCACGCCCATGGATTCGGCCATGCCCGCACCGCTTTTCAGCGCACGGATGGCGCGCCCGGGGCGCGAACTGAGCAGATTGCTGGTGGCCCATAGCGCTAGCAGCAGGAAAACCCAGATCAGGTAATAGATATGCCGTCCGCTGGCCAGCGAAAAACCGAACAGGCTGATGGGCTCGAGTCCCGCAATGCCGTCGTGCTTGCCCAGCCAGTCGAGATTGCCGAACAGAAAGTACAGCGACAGGCCCCAGGCAATCGTGCCCAGCGGCAGATAGTGGCCCGACAGGCGCAGCGTGATGATGCCCAGCAAGTACGCCACCACGGCCGTCAGCAGCAACCCTACGGGCAGCGCCAGCCAGGGCGAAGCGCCATAGTGGCTGGTCATCACCGCGGTCGTGTAGGCACCCAGGCCCACAAAGGCCGCTTGGCCGAACGAGGTCAGGCCGCCCACACCGGTCAGCAGCACCAGGCCCAGCGCCACCATGGCCGCCAGGCCGATGTAATTGAGCTGGGTAATCCAGAATTCCGGCGTGGCCGGCACCATCGGCAGAACGGCCAGCGCGGCGATGAAGGCAATAAGCAGAATGCGGTTCATGGCGCTCACTCCTCGTCGTCCGTATGGTGGCTGCTGAACGACCGCCATACCAGGACCGGGATGATCAGCGTGAACACAATGACTTCCTTATAGGCGCTGGCCCAGAACGACGAGAACGCCTCGAGTATGCCCACCAGTATGGCGCCGGCGGCGGCCACGGGATAGCTGGCCAGCCCGCCGATAATGGCGCCCACAAAGCCCTTCAGGCCGATCAGGAAGCCGGTGTCGTAATAGACCGTGGTGATGGGCGCGATCAGCATGCCCGACATTGCGCCGATCGCCACCGCCAGGGTGAAGGTCAGGCTGCCCGACATGCTGGTGCTGATGCCCACCAGGCGCGCGCCGCGCCGGTTGACCGCGGTGGCCCGCAGTGCGCGCCCATACAGGGTCTTGTCGAAGAACAGCCATAACGCCACGATCAGCAAGGCGCAGGTGCCCACCACGAACAAGCTCTGCGCCGACCAGGTGGCGGACCCGATGTTGACCTGGCCGCTGACGAAAGCCGGCGTGCGCCAGCCTTCGGCGCCGAAGAACACCAGCGCCAGGCCGGTCAGGGCGAAGTGCACGGCCACCGAGACGATCAGCAGCACCAGCACCGACGCTTCGGCCAGCGGCTGGTAAACGATGCGATACACCATGGGCCCCATCGGAACGATCAGCACCAGTGTCAGCAGCATATTCAGCCACAGCGAATTGCCTTCGCCGGCATACGCCGTGGTCAGCCACAACAAGGCCAGCGGCAGCACCACGCAGGTCAGCAACACCTTGGGCAACGATGCCCACGAGCCCGTGCGCACGGCGCGCGACACTTCCATGACCAGCACGATGGCGCCCAGCAGCGGCAGCAGATAGGCAGTGCCCGGTACCCGGCCGTTGACCAGCATGGCCAGCGTCAAGGCGCCAAACGCCACGAACTCGCCCTGCGGAATGAATATGACCCGGGTGACAGTGAACACCAGCACCAGTGCCATGCCCAGCAACGCATAGATGGCACCGTTGACGATGCCGTCCTGCAGCAGGATGAGCGCTATCGTGAAATCCATCGAACCACTACCTTAGGGGTGTCTTGGCATTGGCCGGCCCACCTTCGGACCATGCCGCGAATGCGACACACCGGCCTGGCGGCCGGTGCGTGGGGATGCCGGCGGGACTGAGCTGCCGCGCCGGCGGCATGAAAATTACAGGTCGGGCTGGTACACCCACTTGCCGTTCTCGACTTTTACCATGACGCGCGAGCGGTCATCGAAGCCGGCGTGGTCGGTGGGGCTCATGTTGAACACGCCTTGCGAGGCCGCAAGGTTCTTGATGCCTTCCAGCGCATCGCGCATGGCGGCCCGGAACTCCGGCGTACCAGGCTTGGCACCCGTCTTCAGCGCAATGGGCACGGCCGTCACGATCAGTTGGCCGGCATCCCACATATGGCCGCCGAAGGTGTTGGTGGAACCTGCGCCATGCTTGGCCTCATAGGCCTTGGTGTAGGCCAGCGCCGATTGCTTCACCGGATTGCTGTCGGGCAGTTGGCTGGCCACCAGCAAGGGGCCGGCCGGCAGCAGCATGCCTTCGCAATCTTTGCCGCAGACGCGCAGCACGTCGTTGTTGGCCGCACCGTGGGTCTGGTAGATGGTGCCCTGGTAGTTGCGGGCGCGCAGTTCTTTCTGCGGCAGCGCCGACGGCGTACCTGCGCCGGCAATCAAGACCGCATCGGGCTTGGCGCTGACCAGCTTGAGCACCTGGCCGGTCACGCTGGTGTCGGTACGGCCGTACTTCTCGACCGCGGTGATCTCGATGCCCTTGCCCTTGACGGCATCGCGCATCACGGCCAGCCAGCTATCGCCATAGGCATCGGCAAAGCCGATGAAACCCAGCGTCTTGACCTTGGCCTTGGCCATGGCGTCGGCCAGCGCACTGGCCATCAGGGCATCGTTCTGCGGTGTCTTGAATACCCAGCGGCGCTTGTCGTCGACCGGCTCGACGATCTTGGCACTGGCGGCCACGCTGATCATCGGCACCTTGGCTTCGGCCGCCACGTCCACCATGGCCAGCGAACCCGGGGTGATCGAGGTACCGACCAGCACATCGACCTTGTCGTCGGACACCAGCTTGCGCGAGTTCTTCACGGCCTGCGTGGTGTCGGTGGCGTCGTCCAGCACGATCCATTCGATCTTCTGGCCGGCTACCTCGGTGGGCAGCAGCGCAACGGTATTGCGCTCGGGAATGCCCAGCGAGGCCGCGGGGCCGGTGCTGGCCAGGGTGACACCCACCTTGACCTGCGCACTGGCGAGCAGCGGCAGGCTCAAGGCAACGGCCGCGACGGCCGCAGACAAGCCGAAATGCTTGCGCGTCATGTTGTTGTCTCCTGAGTGGGCTCTTGTTTTGGCCCCGGTGGGGTAAGGTGAGCCCGGTTGAACGTCATACAGAAAAATCAGTAATTGCGTTTGAAGTGTATCAAATACTCTTCAAATAAAACCCCGTGACTTCCCTAGCTTGTACACGCAAAAATCGAATGCGTTTGACATTAACAAATCTTGCCGAACTTGGCGGCAGGCGTCATTAAGGGGATTCCCGTAGCATGGGCCACACACGTTCGACCCGCCACGCCACCCAGGCCGCCACCAGGGCCTTGAGCAGGTCGCCGGGCAGGAACACCACCACGGCCAGGGCAGCCTTGCTCCATTCCATCTGCGTTACGGTGGCCAGCCACGGAATGCCGATGGCATACACCGCCAGAATC
>DASPIV010000279.1:0-6409 GCA_035628955.1 Bordetella sp. | reverse complement strand
GCCGGTTACCTGCGAATGGGCGGGTGCGAACGCAGCAGACGTGGAGTGCATGGAGGTTGTGTTGCGTTATGACGTGGCGCAGTGGCCTCTGCTTCGATCCTTCCAGGGTTTGCTCGGATTCGTTAGCGGAGGTGACGGGGTAAATCTGGTTCCCCGGACACTTTCCGCCCGCGCCATTATTCAGATCACACAGGAGCCGCTATGACCGGCGTAAGTAAGATTCTCGCCGCTGTCTTGTTGGCGGCAGGTATTGTTCTGGCGGGGCTGGCGTACTACCTGGCCAGCCGTCCGGCACCGGTGCCAGCCGCCGCGCCGGCGGCCGTATCGTCCACGCCGGCGGAACCCCGTGTGCCGCAGGCCCGTTATCCCGTCGTGCTGGCTTCCACGGGCTTGCAGGCGGGTACGCGCCTGGATGCCGACATGCTGAAGGTGCAGCAATGGCCGGTGGCCTTGAGCCAGGGCTACGCCAAGCCGGAAGACCTGGTGGGCCAAGTGGTGCGGCTCGACATTGCTGCGGGTGAACCCATTACTAGCCAGATGCTGGCGCAGGGCCTGGCGCGCCAATTGCACGCCGGCGAACGCGCGGTGGCCATCCCTGTGGACGAAATCGTGGGGGCGGGCAATCGCGTCATGCCGGGCGATCTGGTCGACGTGTTCTTCGCGCTTGAAAAAGACCAGGAAGTGCAGGGCAGCCAGGTGCGTCTGCTGCAGTCGCGCGTGCGCGTGCTCGCCTATGGCGAGCAAACGATCGATGGCCCGCCGGTCGAGGGCGACAAGCCTGCGGTGCAGCGTTCGGCCGCACCGCCACCGGCACGCTCGGCGCTGCTGGCCGTACCGGTTGACCGTGTCAACGAATTGCTGTTGGCCAGCCGTTCCGGCCACCTGCAATTGGCGCTGCGCGCGCCCGATGATGAAAGCTTGCCGGACCGCGAACTGTTCGCGCCGCGGCAACCCGTGATAGCAGCCCGTGCCGGCCTGACGTCCGAGCAGCGCGCCGCGCTCGAGGAAGGCCCCAACCGCGCCTTTGCCGGCGATAGTCTGGCGCAACTGGATGGCCCGGCTCCGCAACCTGTCAAGCGCTCGAGTGCTGGAACTGGCGGGGGCGGCGGACGCACCATCGAGGTCCTGCGCGGCGACAGCGCACAGCGCGTACGTTATTGACGATGTCTATTTCGACGTCACCCGACTACCTATCCTCCATGTCGATTCGGATGAAACCCAGTATGCGCGCCTCTCTGATCTGCTCTGCGCTGGCCGTGGCCGGCGCCTTCTACGGCGCGCCCGCGGCAGGCCAGGCACGGCCCGCGCAGTCCGCCCAGCCGGCTGCGGCACCCGCCGCTGTCCAGGAAATTTCCTTGCCGGTCAACGGCCAGCAATTGCTGCCCTTGCCCGGCACGCCTACCCGCATCGCCGTGGCCGATCCGGACGTGGCCGATGTGAAGATATTGCCTGCGGCCGCTGGCCGGCCCGCGGCGGTGATGTTGATCGGCAAGCAGGCCGGTACGACCCAGGTGCAGGTCTGGGCCCGCGACAGCCGCACCCCCATGGCGTGGACAGTACGCGTGATGGGCGCAGTGCAAGCAGAATTGGCGCGCCGAGGGCAGGCTGGCGATGCCGAGGTGGACGTGGCCGGCGGCCACGCCTTGGTGTCGGGCCGGGCAGCTTCGGCGTTGTCGCACCAGAACTCAGTGGCGGCTGCAGCCGCGGCCGTGGGTGACGACAAGGTGGTTGACGTGGCCACCGCCGGCACCGGCGGCGTGGTGCAAGTCGAAGTCAAGGTCGTGGAAGTGTCGCGTTCGGTGATGAAGCAAGTTGGCTTGTCCATGACGGGCAGCGCCGGCGGCTGGGGCTTCGGGGTAAAGACCTCGCCCGATGGTTTTTCCATTCCTGGCAGTATTGTTGGCCGCGGCGTGCTCAGCGACGGTTTCAACCTGCTGTTCGACTCCAACAACTTCGGTGCCACGCTGCGCTTGCTGCAAAGCAATGGCATGGCCCGGATCCTGGCCGAGCCCACGCTGGTGGCGCTCAGCGGCCAAAGCGCCAGTTTCCTGGCGGGCGGCGAGATTCCCATTCCGGAGTCGGGTGGCCTGGGCACGCAGAACGTGGTGTTCAAGCCCTTTGGCATCGGGCTGACGGTGACCCCCACGGTGTTGTCGCGCGATCGCATCGCGCTGAAAGTGGCGCCCGAGGCCAGCGAACTGGATTACGTCAATGGCATCCCAATCCTGAACGGCGAGACCGCCACGCTGATCCCGGCGTTGCGCACCCGCCGCGCCGACACCATGGTCGAGCTGGGCGATGGCGAAAGTTTCATCATCAGCGGCCTGGTCTCGCGCGAGACCAAGGCGTCGGTGAACAAGGTGCCTTTCCTGGGCGATCTTCCCATCATCGGTGCTTTCTTTCGCGGTATCGAATATTCGCAAGAAGAGCGCGAGCTGATCATCGTAGTGACGCCGCGCCTGGTGCGCCCGATCGCGCGCGGTGTGGCGCTGCCCTTGCCCGGTGAGCGCCAGGAGCGGCCAGACTCGATGACCAATGCCTGGGGCTATTACTTGATGGGTCCGGCTGGCGGCCAGCAGGTGCCTGGTTTTTCGCGGTGAAGAATATGAAGGCCTATTCCACAGAACTCGCGGGGCTGCAAAGCGGCATCCGGTTTCTCTTTTGCTCGCAAGGCGATGGCGTGGCCGCACAATTGGTCGAGGCGCTGGGCCCCATGGGTGTGTTGACCCAGGAATCCCCGTCGGTCGAGCAGTTGGGGCGGCGCCTGGCCGATATCGATCCCAAGATCATTTTCCTGGACTTCACGCTGGGGGGCGGCGACCCCGGCAAGCTGCTGCGTTCGGCCGACCTGGCCCGCACCTTGGCGCGCGTGGCGCCCACCATCCCCCGGGTGGCCGTGGGCTTGCTGGGCCAGCCTGAAGGGGCGATCGCCGCGCTGCGCGCCGGCGTCACGGATTTTGTCGATCCGTCGGTGGCGCCGCATGAAGTGCGCGAAGTGGTGCAGCGCCTGCTGGACATGCCCGCTTTCGGTGGCGGCGAAGGGGGGTCGCGCCGCGATGTGTTGCTGATCGGCGCACGGGGCGGAGTCGGCACCAGCACGCTGGCCGCCCACCTGGCCGGTATCGTGCAGGACCGCTACGTGCAGGCCCAGTCTGCGGCCAATGGTGCTCGCAAGCCGGCCGCCGACAGTGCCACCACCCTGCCACTGGCTTCGCGCGTGGCCCTGCTGGACCTGGGCTGGCCGATTGGCGATGCGCAGTTGTACGTGAACGTGGCGGGCGATTTCGACCTTGCCGAGGCCGCGCGCAACCTGCAGCGGCTGGATGCGACCCTGCTGGGGTCAGCCATGGCGCATACCCGCGACGGCCTTAGCGTGATGGCACTGCCGCGCGATCCGGCGCAGATGAACCACATGTCGCAGTCCGATTCGCTGTTGGTGTTCGAGCGGCTGCGCCAGCACTTTGGCCTGATGGTGACCGACACCGGCGGGTTTTCCAATATGGATTTCGTGGCCGGCCTGGCGCGCAACTCGCACACCAACTGGATCGTTACCGACCAGAGCGTGAGCTCGCTGGTCGCTTTATCCGGTGTGCTGCAAGATCTGGAGCGGCGCCATGTAGAGCGCAGTTCGCTGGCCCTGGTCGTCAATCGCTACGATGAGCGCTACGGCATGACCGCCCAGCAAATCGCCGAACGGTTCCAGCTGGACTTGGTGGGCACGCTGCCCGACCGTGCCCTGGCATTGATGGTGTGCACCAACCAGGGCCGCCTGCTGCACCAGGATGCCGAACGCGACGTGTACGTGCGCGGCGTGCAGGCGCTGGCCGAGAAATTGTGCAATGAAACGCTGCATGCTGCCGGACGTGGCAGCTGGCTGGCGACTTGGCTGCCCGGGGTTCACCGGCGCATGCTGATTGCCGGATAGTGGCCCAGGGTACGTATAGGTATTGAACAGGACCCGACATGATCATGACAGCCACGATCCAATTCGGCCCAGAGGGCGACAAAGCCTTCGTGGGATCCGCCCGCTATCAGGAAGTGAAGTCGGCGGCCTACGAACATCTGCTCTCGCGCATTGAAGAACTGGGCGCGGAATTCGGCCGCTGGGCTCGCGACGCCATCCAGGACTTCGTCGATATCGAAGTCGCCAGCTTCGCGCGCACCAAGCGCATGGCCATCAATGAAGGCGAGATGCGGCACATTGCCGCCGCGCTGACCAAAGAGCTGGCCGGCCTGGGGCCGCTGGAAGATCTGCTGGCCGATCCAACGGTAGAAGACATCCTGATCAACGGCTATGACAACGTGTTCGTCTCGCGCGGCGGCGTACTGGCGCGCGAGTCGCTGGGGTTCTCCGATAACCAGCACGTGCTGCGCATTGTGCGGCGCATTCTGGCGCCCATCGGGCGGCGGCTGGATGAGTCCAGCCCCATGGTTGACGCCCGCCTGCCCGACGGCGGCCGCCTGAACGTCGTGATCGAGCCGCTGTCTGTCGACGGGCCGATGGTGTCGATCCGCAAGTTCCGCAAAGACCCGCTCAAACCCGCCGACTTGCTGACGCTGGGTACTTTCAACGAAGAAATCCATCGCCTGTTGAACATCGCAGTGGCCAATCGGTGCAATGTCCTGGTGTCTGGCGGTACCAGCTCGGGCAAGACGTCGCTGCTCAATGCACTGGCGTTCTTCATTCCCACCAACGAACGCGTGGTTACTGTCGAAGACACCGCGGAGCTGTCGCTGAACCACCCGCACGTGGTGCGGCTGGAATCCCGCCAGGGCGGTTTCGACGGCAACGGCCTGGTCACTATTCGAGACCTGATCCGCAACAGCCTGCGCATGCGGCCGGACCGTGTGGTGGTGGGCGAAGTGCGCGGCGCCGAAGTCATGGACATGTTGCAGGCCATGAATACCGGCCACGAAGGGTCGATGGCCACCATCCACGCCAATTCACCGCGCGAGTGCCTGTACCGTATCGAGATGCTGGCCGGCTTCGCCGGCTTCCAGGGCAGCGAAGACAGCCTGCGCCGGCAGATTGCCAGTGCGCTGGACTTCATCGTGCAGATTGGCCGCTTGCCCAACGGCAAGCGGCGAGTGTTGTCGGTGACCGAAGTCACCGGTATGGGCGATAACGTCATCGCCACGCAAGAGCTGTATCGGCATGAAGTCTTTGTGACCCCCGAGGGCGAAGAGAAAGACACCTGGAACTGGCTGGGCGTGCATCCGCACACGCCCAAGCTGGCCAAGCTGCGCGAGGAACTGCGCGCCAGCGTGGCCGCGCAGGAAGATCCCTCCGGTGGTGGTTTCTGGGGGCGGAGGCGCTGATGGCGGCCGCCTGGATACTGGCGACCGTGGCGCTGACCATGATTCTGGGTGCGACACTGCTCTGGCGTCGTGCCGGGCAGGGGGAGCGTCGCCAGGCCACTTCGGTGTTCCTGGAGCGACAACTGAACCAGAGTGTGCAGGGTGGGCGTGCCGATGATGAAGAGGCGCGCCAGACGGCGTTGCGCAGCGGCATCGAGCGCTGGGACATCTTGTTGCGCTGCGCCGGCATCCAGCAGACTCCGGGCCTATATATCGGTATTGCCGGACTCTTGTCCGCAGGAACCTTGCTGGCCGCGCTGTTTGGCGGGGCGGTGTCGTCTGTCGTAGCCGCCGTGATGCTGCTGGTGGCCATATATTTCACCATCTGGCTGCGCGCCGATCGCCGGCGCAATCGTATGTTCGATCAGTTGCCCGAGATGTTGGACACCATGGTGCGCCTGATCACCATCGGCAATAGCATGGCGGCCGCATTCCAGGCGGCTGCCGCCAACACTAATGAGCCGTTGCGTGAAGTGGTTGAAAAGGCGGCTCATTTGAGCCGCTCTACACAAGAGCTCGACGCGGCGTTGGCACACGTGGCCCGCCAGTACGACTTCGAAGAAATGCGCTTGCTGGCCGCAGTGGTGCGCGTGGCCCAGAAATTCGGCGGCCGCAGCGATGTCCTGCTGGAACGCATTGCGGCCTTCATGCGCGACGTGGCGCAGGCCCGCGGCGAACTGGTGGCGTCGTCCGCCGAGATCCGCCTGTCGGCCTGGGTGTTGGCGCTGATGCCGGCGGGTATTGCCTGCTATGTCATGTTGACCAACAACGCAATGTTCATGGACATGTGGGATGACCCTCTGGGCTTCAAGATGCTCATGGCCGCTCTGGGCTTGCAATTGGTCGGCTCATACTGGCTGTATCGCATGACCAAATCCATATGATGGTGGCGCCATGGATATTCTGACCGCCCCTATGTCTTCGGGTCTTTTGGCTGCTGCGATTTTGCTGCTGGCATTGGCGCTGCTGATTGCTGGCGTTGGCATGGTCCTTCGGCTGCGCGGGCAAGCCCGCAGCATGCAGGTGGTCGAGCAGGCCCTGGCAGGCCGCA
>DASPIV010000278.1:0-7562 GCA_035628955.1 Bordetella sp. | reverse complement strand
ACCACCGCCATCTTTGGCGTGGTGGGGTACTTCTGGTCGAAACTGAAGTGCGAAGGCGCCCCGCTGCTGCTGGGCCTGGTGCTGGGCCCCATGATGGAAGAGAACTTCCGCCGCGCCCTGCTGCTGTCGCGCGGTGACTTCTTTACCTTCGTCGAGCGTCCGCTGTCGGCTTCGCTGCTGGCGGCCGCCGCCGTACTGGTAGTGCTAGTAGCGCTGCCGTCGATCCGCAAGAAACGCCAGGAAACCTTCGTCGAAGAAGACTGACGCATCCAGGCAGATGCCAGACCCGCCTGGCATCTGCAAACGGACGACACGCTGCGTGAACAGGTGTCAGGTACCCGAAAGGGCCTGGCACCTTTTTTTCGCCACCACGCCCGCCAATTCTCTGCATTGATTAATCGCAATAACTAGTTGCGCACGCAACCAACAGCTTATATAGTTGCGCACACCATCAATAAAGGAGACCGGGCATGGCCGATCCCGCCCCGTTGCCCGCCCATGTACCCGTGCTGATCGCCGGCGGCGGCCCGGTGGGCCTGGCGCTGGCGGCGCTGCTGGCCGAATACGGCATTGCGTCGCTGACGGTCGAGGCCGACGACGGCTACTGCACGGGCAGCCGAGCCATTTGCATATCGCGCCGCTCGCAAGAGATTCTGTCGTGGATCGGCGCCGACCGGCCGCTGGTGCAGAAGGCCCTGCCCTGGGATAGCGGGCGCAGCTACTACCGCAACCAGGAAGTGCTGCGCTTCGCGATGCCCAGCGACCCCACCCAGCGCTATGCGCCGATGGTCAACATCCAGCAGTACTACATCGAAGCGTATGCCCACCAAGCGTCGCAGCGCGGCCAGGCGCCCGCGCAGGTGGCCTGGTCGAGCCGGGTGACGCAGGTACAGCCCGGCACCACGGGCGTCACGGTGCGCATCGACAACCCCACCGGGCCGCACACCGTACGGGCCGATTGGCTGGTGGCCTGCGATGGCGGGCGCAGCACCGTGCGCGAGCAACTGGGCCTGGTCTTGCGCGGCATGCAGTACGAAGGCCGCTACGTCATCGTCGATATCGAACAGGCTTCGTCGCGCCCCACCGAACGGCTGGCCTGGTTCGACCCGCCGTCCAATCCGGGTTCCACCCTGCTGATGCACCGCCAGCCGGATAAGGTCTGGCGCATCGACTACCAGATTGGCGACGACGAAGACGCGCAGGCCGCCGTGCTGCCGGAAAACGTGCTGCCACGCGTGCAAAGCCACCTGGACATGATCGGCGAGACCGCCCCATGGAAGCCCTTGTGGATCTCGATGTACAACGCCAAATGCCTGACCCTGGACAGCTACCGCCACGGGCGCGTGCTGTTTGCCGGCGATGCCGGGCACCTGGTACCGATCTTCGGGGTGCGGGGCTTGAATTCCGGCCTGGACGACGCCGGCAACCTGGCCTGGAAACTGGCCTGGGTACTGCGCGGCCATGCCGCCGACACGCTGCTGGACAGCTACAGCCAGGAGCGCGTGCACGCCACGCGCCAGAACCTGGACTACGGCGCGAAAAGCACCGAGTTCATGGCACCCCCCGACTACGGTTTCCGACTGCTGCGCGAAGCCGCGCTGCGCTTGTCGCTGGCCGATGCCACCGTGCGTTCGCTGATCAATCCGCGCCAGTCGTCGCCGATTTCGTACCAGGGCTCGGCCTTGAATGCGGCCGACGGCATACCCGAGGCCGGCCCGCAGGCCGCGCCCGGCGAACCTGCGCCCGAAGCGTTGTTGCGGCAAGACGGCAGGGCCTGCCACCTGAGCCAGCAGTTCGGCCGGACCTTCACCTTATTGGCCTTCGACTGCGCCCCAGCCGCGCTGGCGCAATTCGATGACCTGGCGCAGGCGGCAACGCCGCTGCGCATCGTGCCTGTCGGCCAGGCGCCTGGCGCCGTCCTGCACGACGCCGACGGCCAAGTCCGCCAGCGCTACGGCGCCCGGCCGGGCACGCTGTACGCCATCCGGCCCGACGGCTATGTGCTGGGCCGCTGGCGGCAAGCAGACATATCCGCCGCGCGGCTCGCACTCGCGCCTTATCATCCCATTACGCAACAGGCTCGCCATGACTGAATCCGACCTGGACCTGGCTTACACGCAACTGGCGCAAGCCCTGACCCGGGTTGGCGACGCGCAGGCACCGCTATTTCTGTCGGCGCTCTGCCTGTCGCTGATCAGCCGGCAGGACGCGGCCGCGCCCGTGCTGGCCCTGATCGAGCAGGCCGAGCAAGCCCTGCAAGCCTGATTGCACTACCCCCGCATTGACTGCCGTACCCACTACCAAGATCGCAGTACCCACAACACGGAGAGACAATCCATGAACCGTTACCTGAAGGCCGCGGCCGCCTTGCTGCTGGCTGCCGGCGCAATGCCATCCCAGGCCGCCGACTATCCCACCCGCGCCATCGAATGGGTCGTGCCCTACCCGGCCGGCGGCGGCACCGATATCGTGGCCCGCACCCTGGCCGGCAAAATGAGCGTATCGCTGGGCCAGCCGCTGATCGTCGCCAACAAGCCCGGCGCCGCGACCGCGATCGGCGCCGACTATGTGGCGCGCGCTCAGCCCGACGGCTACACCATGCTGTCGGGCGACACCGCCACCCTGGCGGCCAACCCCGCGCTGTATCCGCAACTGTCGTACGACCCCGCCACCGATCTGAAATCGGTGGGCCTGATGGCGCGCTTTGCCATGATTCTGGTGGTGAACCCGTCGGTGCCGGCCAAGACGCTGGATGAACTGCGGGCCTGGATCAAATCGCAGTCCAACGGTGTCGACTATGCCACCCCGGGGTCGGGCAGCCCGCATCACCTGGCCACCGAACTGTTTCGCCTGCGCACCGGCCTGAACCTGGTGCACGTGCCCTATCGCGGGGCTGCCCCGGCAGTCCAGGATGTGATCGGCGGCCAGGTGCCCATGATGTTCGTCGATTCGGCCACCGGCCAGCAGTACATTGCTTCGGGGCGGCTGCGCGCCATCGCCGTGGCCAGCGCCGAGCGCCTTGCGTCGATGCCCGACACGCCCACGCTGATCGAACTGGGGCTGGACGAGTTCGAAGCCTATGCCTGGCAGGGGCTGCTGGTGCCCAAGGGCACGCCCGATGCCATTGTCGATCGCCTGAACACGGCCTTGCGCGGCGCTCTTGACTCGGCCGACGTACGCGAGAAGTTCAAGGCCATGGGCCTGGAAGCCATTCCCAGCACGCCGCAGGAAATGACTGCCTATGCCCAGGCCGAGCGCGAGAAATGGAGCAAGGTCATCCGCGACAGCAAGATCACCGTCAACTGATCGAGGGCGGGCTCGGCCCGCCCCGCCTGGTCCATGCCCACCACTCCCCCCACGGCCGATTCGCTGCCCGCCCTCGAGCGCTTCCTGACCTACCGGATGCACGTGGTCAACAAGGTGTCCGACCGCGACAGCAACCGCGCCTACCAGGATACCTGCGGCCTGCCGCTGGGCGAGGCGCGTTGCCTGGCGGCCATCGGCCGCTACGCTCCCCTGTCGGTCAACGACCTGGCCCGGGCCGCCAACTTGAACAAGGGCCAGGCCAGCCGCTCGGCCCAGGCCCTGGTCGAGCGCGGCCTGGTCACCAAGCAAGCGTGCGAGAACGATGCGCGCGGCGTGCTGCTGGCGCCCACCGGCGCGGGCCAGGTGCGCTACACGCAGATCGTGGCGCTGATCGCACGCCGCAACGATGAGATTTTCGGGTGCCTGAGCAAGCAGGAACAGGCCCAGCTGGGCGACCTGCTGGACCGTGTGATCGCGCACATGGCGGGCCACGATCCGGACTGATCTCCGGGTGCACACGCGCATGCGCATCGCCCGCATAGTGCCCCGCGCCGCATCGGCGTCCAGCACGGCATCGAATTCGCCGCTTTCGCGTATCCACCGGTTCAACGCGAGCCGCAAACTGTCTTTCTCGGCACTGTAGTAGCCCGTGATCGGGGTGCCCTCCAACGCACCGTGGAAGGGCGTCAGCGTCGTGCCGATGACTCGCACGCCGCGCGTACCGGCCGATTGGCAGGCGCCGCCCCAGCAGGCGCACCTGTTATATCCCTCGCGGCGCTACCAGCCGCTAAGGCCGCGGTGCGCTCGAAGCACAAATCCGCACGCATCGAAACACTGGCATTAAGATAGCGCAATCCACGACTGGCGGCGGACATATGTTCAGCAATGGGACGGCGGCTACGGGCACCCGGAATCTCATCAAGGGTTTGATTCTTTTGGTCTGTACGCTGATGCTGCCGGGCTGTTCATCGCCCGTGCGGCTGATGCCCACGCCCCTGAAATTCACCACCGGCTACGTCGACCCCTTCGCCAACGGCACGAATGGGGAAAGCTCGTTCATTTCCCTGTTCTACGCCACCAACCGTGCCGTGCTCATCGAGTCGCGCCAACCGGTCTACACCATTTTCCCCAGCGACACGCTGCGCCTGGGCGTGGCGCAAGTACGTATCGGCGATGGGCAGCTCGATTGGGATCGGATCACGGCCTTGTCCACATCCGATGTCGAGCGCGGCCGCCCCATACTGACCCTGGAACGCCTGGAAGAGCAGGCCGCCTTCGACATACAGAATGATGCCGCGCCCGATGCGCAGACACTCGCGTTCTTCGCGGAAATCAACCGGGCGCTGGCCGCCAGCCCGCAAAAAGACCTGATCGTTTACGTGCATGGATTCAACAACGCCGTATGGCGCGGCACGGCCCAGGCGGCGCAGTTCCATCACTTTACCGGCCGCCAGGCGGTGGTTCTGGCGTTCTTGTGGCCGTCGGCCGGCAGCCTGCTGTCGTACGCGACCGACGTGCGTGTGGCCCGGGCATCGGTGCCGGCCTTTGCCAAGCTGGTGAATGCGCTGCTCGCCCATACCGATGCCGAGCACATCAATATACTGGCGTTCAGCGCGGGCGCGCGGATTGCCAGCGAAGGGCTGGCGGTATTGGCGCGCCCGCGTCCGGGCGAATCGCCCGGCGATGTCCAGGCCCGCCTGCGAGTGGGCCAGGTGTATTTTGCCGCGCCCGATGAAGACGTGGACCGCTTCGTGGCCGACCTGGCCACGTATATCCCATTGACCCGGCGGGTCACGCTGAGCGCGAACATGAATGATCGCGCGCTGCGGCTGGCGGCCCGCCATCAGGGTATAGCGCGGGCCGGCCGCCCAACCCGCGAAGTACTGAGCTCAGAACAATGGCGCTTCGTGACCAGCGCCGCTGACCGCATGAATTTCGACATCATCAACATCGACTCCAGGGAAATTCCCGGCCTGCATCGGCGCGCGCATGGGTTCTGGTACGGAAATTCCTGGGTCAGCAGCGATGTGCTGATGCAGTTCCTGTGGCACAAGCCCCCGCAGGAGCGAGGGCTCGAGCCCCACATGACATCCGAGGGCTTGCGCTTCTGGGCCTTTCCGCCCGACTACGAAGCACGCGTCAGGGAGCTGCTGCGGCAACGCTAGCGTGGCGGCAAGGCGCCCGACGGGTCGACCGGCTTGCCGCGATAGCGCAATTCGAAATACAGCCCCGGGCCGCTGCGGTCGGTGCTGCCCATCTCGGCGATTTGCTGGCCCTGCGACACCTTTTGCCCTTCCTTGACCAGCATCTTGCTGTTATGGGCATAAATGCTGAGGAAGTCGCCGGAGTGTTGCACGATCACCAGGTTGCCGTAGCCGCGCAGGCGATTGCCGGCATACACCACGCTGCCCGCGGCGGCGGCACGCACCGGCGTGCCGGCCTTGTTGACCAGCGTGACGCCCTTGGAAGAACTGCCGTTATAGCGATGCGTAACGGTACCGTCGGCCGGCCACACCAGCTTGATGCCGCGCACGGCGGCCGCCGATGATGCCGCCGACGGGGCCGGCGCGCTACTGGCGCCGGGCGCCGGAGCCGCCCCGCTCTTGGCGTTGACGCGCAGCAATTGCCCCTTGCTGATGCGGTTGGGGTTGGACAACTTGTTCAACCGCATGATCTCGGCCACGCTGGTGTTGTGTTCGCGCGCGATCTTGCTGAGCGTGTCGCCGGACTGCACGCGGTAATACCCCGACCCGACCTTGGTCGAACTGCAAGCCGCCAGCAGCATGAGCAGGCTGGCGCACAGCACGGTACCGGCGCGGCGCCATGCGGACGCGGTCCGGGGGCGGCTGGCTGCCGCGGGCGTTGCGGATAGGGTCGGAATAACGGGCACTGACAACGTATCGGTGTGTAGGTCTGGAATCGGGGATATCCCCGCCCAGAAGGGTAACAAGAAACGCTGTAACAGGCTTGTGCATTTGAATCAGGTTTTGCGCCGCTATACCGACAAGTGGCGCCGCACATCTTCGCCGCCCATCTCGGTGCGCGGCCCCTGGGCCACGACCTCGCCGCGCGATAGCACCACAAAATGATCGGCCAGCTCATGGGCGAAATCGAAATACTGTTCACACAGCAAAATACCGATGTCGCCACGTTCGCGCAGCAGACGGATGACGCGGCCGATATCCTTGATGATGGATGGTTGAATGCCCTCTGTAGGCTCGTCCAGGATGATCAGCCGCGGCTCGGCTACCAGTGCGCGGGCAATGGCCAACTGCTGCTGCTGGCCGCCAGACAGGTCGCCGCCGCGGCGGCCCAGCATGCTCTTGAGTACCGGAAAAAGTTCGAATACCTCGGCCTTGATGCGGCGCGCCCGGGCGCCTGGAAAGCGCGCCATGCCCATGAAGATGTTCTCTTCCACAGTCAGCCGGGCGAAGATGTCGCGTCCCTGCGGCACATAGGCCATGCCCAGGGCGGCGCGCCGGTGCGGCGGCAAGCGCGAGATATCGCGACCGTCGAACATGACTTTGCCGCCGGCCGTGGGCAGGACCCCCATCAGGCATTTCAGCAAGGTGGTCTTGCCCACGCCATTGCGGCCCAGCAAACCCAGGCATTCACCCTGCCGCAACGATAGCGATACGCCGCGCAGGGTATGGCTGCCGCCGTAGTATTGATCAATGGCTTGGATTTCCAGCATGTCAGCGCCCCAGATAGACTTCAATGACTCGCGCGTCGGCCTGGACCTGCGCCATGGTTCCTTCTGCCAGCACCGAGCCTTCATGCAGCACCGTCACCTTGCCGCCGTCGGCGATGCGCGACACGAAATCCATATCGTGTTCCACCACCATCAGCGTATGGCGGCCGCGCAGCTCGTTCAACAGTTCGCCGGTGCGTTCGGTTTCGGCATCGGTCATGCCGGCCACGGGTTCGTCCAGCAACAACAGCTGCGGTTCCTGCATCAGCAACATGCCGATCTCGAGCCACTGCTTCTGCCCGTGCGACAGCAGGCCCGCCAGACGGTGCGCCGTATCGGCCAGCCGTATCAAGGCCAGCGTCTCGGCAATGCGGTCGGCCTGCTGGCCCGTCAGCCGCGCGAACAAGGTGGGGCGCACTCGCTTGTCGGTCTTCATGGCCAGCTCCAGGTTTTCGAAAACGGTGTGCTGTTCGAATACCGTGGGCCGCTGGAACTTGCGGCCTATGCCGGCGTGGGCGATCTGCGCCTCGTTCAGCGTGGCCAGGTCGATGTTCTGCCCGAAAAA
>DASPIV010000277.1:0-2003 GCA_035628955.1 Bordetella sp. | reverse complement strand
CCACCTTGCTGGTGCCGATATCCAGGGCGACGATGAGGTCCTTGATGTCACGGGTCATGGCGTTAACGCTTCTTCGAAGATGTGGATGGAGATTTCGATTTGGATTTCCCGTCCGGCAGCGGTGCCAGGGCCAGGGCGAATCCATTCGGGTATCGCAGGTCGGCCTGCGTGACGCTGCGGCCTTCCAGACGGCTTGTGACTGCCGGCCAGGCTTGCACGAAGCGCTGGATGCGCGCGGCGAACGGCAGCGCCCCCGGCAGTCCGTGCGGGTCGGGCGCATCTGCACCCGGATCGCGGCCCAGGTCGAGCACCATGCCGTTGGACAGCGTGGCCTTCCAGGCGTAGCGCGGGCTCAGGTCCAGTTCGCGCACATGCAAGTCCAGCGGCGCGAACCAGCGCGCCAGTTCCGCATAGCGCTGCACCACCAGCCCTTCCGAGCCGTCCGGCCCCGAGAACTGCGGCAGCGTGGAATCGTCGTCCAGTTCGCCCGTGTTGGCCGTGAACGCTTCGCCCCAGGTGTTGATCATCTGGTTTTCGTTCCACAGCGCCAGCGGCTGCTGCTCTTCGATGCGCACGCGCAGCGTGTCGGGCCAGATACGCCGGATAGAGGCACGCCGCACCCAGGGTACCGACTCGAATACCTCGCGCGCTTGATCCAGGTCGACCGTAAAGAAGTTGCCCTCGAAGCGTCGCGCAATCACTGCGCGCACCGCCTCGGGCGACACGTAGCGCAGGTCGGTATCGGGCGCCGCCTCGAGTTCGATGGCCGACAGCGTGAAGTACGGACGATGCGCCACCCACGCCACGCCAGCGGCGAGCATGGCCACCACCGCCAGCACGGCCAGCGTGTTGGCGATCAGGTTGGTGGTGCGAGCGTCGTTCCACACGGATCGTCCCGATCAAGAGTTGCGAGCCGGGCTGTGCACTTTGCAGGCAGCCTCGGACAGAATGGATACACACAGTTCGGCATAACTCATGCCGACAGCCTTGGCGGCCATCGGCACCAGCGAATGGCCAGTCATGCCAGGCGAAGTATTGGCTTCCAGCAGCCAGGGCTGGTTGGCGGCGTCCAGCATGAAATCGATACGGCCCCAACCCGCGCAGTCGAGCGCGCGATAGGCGCGTTCTGCCAGGTCCATTACCTGCCGGGCTACCGCATCGGGCAGCTCGGCCGGGCAGAAATACTGGGTGTCGTCCGAGAAGTATTTGTGCTCGTAGTCATAGTTGCCGCCAGGCGCCACGATCTCGATCACCGGCAGCGCGCGCGCCGAACGGCCCGAACCCAGTACGGCCACGGTCAGTTCCCGCCCGGCGATGAACTGCTCGGCCAGCACTTCGTCGTCGAACTTCGCGGCCTGCGCATAGCCTTCTTTCATGTCGGAATAGCCCACCACCTTGGTGATGCCCACGGTGGAGCCTTCATGCGGCGGCTTCAGGATCAGCGGCAACCCCAACCGATCGGGCACGGTACGCAGCTCGGCCTGCGCGTCCAGCACCTCGAAGGCGGGGGTAGGCAAGCCTTGCTGCAGCCACACGCGCTTGGTCATGGTCTTGTCCATGGCCAGGCTCGATGCCATGGGGCCGCTGCCGGTATAGGGCAGCCCCAGCAGCTCCAGGGCTCCCTGCAGGGTCCCGTCTTCACCGTAGCGGCCATGCAGCGCAATGAACACGCGGTCGAAACCGGCCGCGGCCAGGTCTGCCAGCGTGCGCTCGCCCGTATCGAAAAGATGCGCATCGACCCCGGCCGACCGCAGCGCCTGATGCACTCCCTGGCCCGACATCAGCGACACTTCGCGCTCTGCCGATCGGCCGCCGTATAGAACGCCCACTTTGCCGAACGCCTTCACGTCGGGGCTAGACCGCGTCACGGATTGATTCATGCCAGTTCTCCTACCAGGCCGGGCACTTTGCTGATCGAGCCAGCGCCCATCACCACCACCACGTCGCCGTCGCGCACGAAATCCAGCACGGCGCGCGGCAGGTCGGCCACGTCTTCCACGAAT
>DASPIV010000276.1:0-8758 GCA_035628955.1 Bordetella sp. | reverse complement strand
AGCCGGCTCCGCGGCGTCCCCGATGAGCCGCACCGGTTTTCATTCCCGGGCGGGTCGCGCGGCGCGCGGTGAAACACTGACACCGCTGTGGGCAGAAGGCCTCGCCATACTTCGGTGTCCGACACTCTTCGGGAGTCAGACTCCTGGCAGTCTAGGTTTCTGGCAGTCTGACAACCGGCCCACATCCCGGCAAAGTCCGCACGGCTAGTACCGCTTGAGCGACAACACGTTGAACGTGCTTTTCAGTGTGGCGACGGATTTGTCGTAGTTGGACAGCGCCAGGCAGGCGATCAGCGCATCGATAATGGCCAGTTGCGCCAGGCGGCTGGTCATGGCCTCGGTGCGAAAGCGCGTTTCGCGGGCCATGGTGTGCAACAGTACATCGGCAAAGGCCTGGATCGGCGACTTGCCAAAGTTGGTAATGCAGATGGTGCGCGCGCCGGCCTCTTTGGCCAGGCGCGTGGCCAAGACGGTTTCGTGGGTGCTGCCCGAGTGCGAAATCGTCAGCACCGCCACATCGGGGCCGGCCAGCGATGCGCTGATCGCCTGCACATGCGAATCGGTAACGGCGGTGGCGTTCAGGCCGATGCGCAGCATGCGGTAGTGGGCGTCTTCGGCAATGGTAGCCGAGCTGCCTATGCCATAAATTTCGATGCGGCGGGCCTGCGCCAGTATTTGCACGGCCTGCTGCAAGGCCTGGGTGTCGAGCATCGAGGCGGTTTCCTGCAGTGCCTGGATGTTGCTCTGGAATATCTTGGCCACCACGGTGCCGGCGCTGTCTTCAGGAGCCAGGTCTTCGTGGATGTATTGCACCGGCCGCACGATTTCCTGCGCCAGCGCAATCTTCAGTTGCTGGAAGCCCGTGGCGCCCACCATCTTGCAAAAGCCGATGACGCTGCCTTCGCTGGATTCGGTTTTCTCGGCCACTTCGCTGACCGACATGTGCACCACCTGGGCGGGATGCCGGATGACGAACTCACCGATACGCTGCGTGGCCGGCCCCATGGCCGGCAGCAGGCCTTCGATGCGCGCCAGCATGGCGGGCGGCGCCGCTTGCGGGGCAACAGGTTCGGCGCCGGAGACTGCGGGCTTCTTGGTGGTGGCCATGGACGTGACGGTCTGGAGTGCGGTCATTTTCTCACAGCCGCATGACCGTCGCGCGCGTTCAGCCCGGCTTGCCGTCGACGCGCGGGCGCGCCAGGCGCGGCGCGTAGGTCAAGGCGTACAGCGCGAAGCCCATCACCCAGCACAGCGCCGCGCCGTAAACCCAGTGCAGGTATCCGGCCGGCCACAGCAGCGGGCCCGCCACGCGCAGCAGCGCAGCGGCCACGATCAGCCAGTACGCAGCAAGCTCTGCACGGCCCGCCACCAGCCGCCGGCCGGTATGGCCCAGCGCCGTACGCGTGATCATGGCAATGATGGCCGTACCCACCACGCCCACGGCAAACGCATGTTCGGCCACGCCAGGCATCACCCAGCCCAGCGCGCTGGCGGCCAGCAGCAGAAAACCCGCCGGCAGCCAGGCATAGGCCAGGTGCAAGATCCACAGAATGGGTCGGTTGCCCACGGCATAGCCGCGCCAGCCCGCCACGCGCACGCCCAGCAGCACGCCGGCCAAGGCCGCCAACGGCGCCACCGCCCAGCCTGGCGCCGCCAGCACCCAGGCAAGCAGCGCCGCGACCGTGGCCGCCACAATGGGCGTGCCCAGCCGCGGATATGCTTTCAGGCGAAAACCGGGCACGGCGTTGGTGGTGAACATGGGCAGTACGCGCGCGCCGATCACCGTCACGAACAGCACGGGCAGGGCTAGTCCTGCCACGCAAGCGCGCAACGCCAGGGCCGCGTCGCCTTGCCAGGCATAGGCGTGATACGCCAGGTTGATGGCGCCATACACCCACAAGGCCAGCGCGAGGGGATAGTTGCGGCGGTTGCCCGCGCGCATCAGCACGCGCGTGAATGCCAGCGCCGCCAACACGAGGAACAGGCCGTCGAGCAATGCCGCCAGGAGCGGCGGCGCGAACCACATGGCCAGCCGGCCGGCCAGCCATAGCGCCGTCAGGGCAGCCAGGGCGGCGCCGGCAGGAGTTTCCACCCCGGTCCAGGCGCGTCCGGCGGTAAAGAGGAAGCCCACTACGATCGCGGCGGCGAAACCGAACACCATTTCGTGCGCATGCCACAGCAGCGCCAGGCCCATGGACCCGGCCGGAGGCGGAACCACCCCGGCCAATTGGGCCGCCCATATTGCGATGGCCAGCGCGGCAAACACCGCGCCCGCCAGATAGAACGGCCGGAACCCCAGCGCGAACAGGGCCCAGCCCGACGGCGGCGGCTGCCGCGGTTCACTGGGCCGGTGCAAGGCAGACGGGGAAATAGAGATTTGGGCCATGGCGTATCGAACTGAAGGGAAATACCGCGCAGAACGCACGGTTGCAAACGAGTCTACCCCTGCTGCGCAACGGCATTGGCCTTAAGACCCGTCTTGGCAGGGTATTGCAAGAATATTTGTGTTTTCGCAATATCTGGCGTCGCGTATATCTTACGAAGATTGGGTTATTTGGCAGGCCCCGCCAGCCCCGCTAATCTGTCGGGTTCGATACCAGGCCGGCATTGCCGCCGGCCTGTGCCTATGGGAAGCACACCATGAAGACTGCAAGAATATGGATCGGCGTCGCGCTGCTGCTGGGCGCCATGGCCGGCGCGCAAGCCGCCACGCTGGACGTCGTGAAAAAGCGCGGCGAACTGCGCTGCGGCACCACCACCGGTTTTGCCGGCTTCTCGGCGCCGGATGCGCAAGGAGTATGGCGCGGGCTGGATGTGGACTTGTGCCGCGCCATCGCCGCCGCCGTCTTTGGCGATGCCGGCAAGATCGAGATCGTGCCGCTGAATTCGCAACAGCGCTTCACCGCCCTGCAATCGGGCGAGATCGATGTGCTGACCCGCAATACCACGGTGACGCAGCAACGCGACACCGCACTGGGCATCATCCATGCGGGCATCAATTTCTACGACGGCCAGGGCTTCCTGGTGCCCAAATCGCTGGGCGTGAAAAGCGCCACCGAACTCAGCGGCGCCACCATCTGCCTGCAGACCGGCACCTCTAATGAAAACACCCTGGCCGACTGGGCCCGCGCACACAAGGTGGACTACAAGCCCGTCGTGATCGAGACCTTCAATGAAGTGGTCAACGCGTTCGCGTCGGGCCGCTGCGACGTGTTCAGCACCGATGCCTCGGGCCTGGCCTCGATACGCATCTCGAAGCTGCAGAATCCGGACGACTACTTGGTGCTGCCCGAGATCATCTCGAAAGAGCCGCTGGGGCCGTTCGTACGCCAGGGCGACGATGCCTGGCTGAATATCGTGCGCTGGTCGCTGTCGGCCATGATCGAGGCCGAGGAATACGGCATTACCTCGGCCAACGTCGATGAACAGGCGCAAAGCGCCAACCCCGGCATCCGCCGCATCCTGGGCGTTACCCCGGGCGCGGGCGCCAACATGGGGCTGGACGAAAAATGGGCCTACAACATCATCAAGCAGGTCGGCAATTACGGCGAAAGTTTCGACCGCAACGTCGGCGCCGGCAGCCCCCTGAAGATCGAGCGCGGCCTGAATGCGCAATGGACACAAGGCGGCCTGATGTACGCCTTGCCTATACGCTGACCCCGCGCCGCGCTCGCCGGTCAGTTGATGCTGTAGCCGCGCCCCTTGAAGCACGCCCCCATGGCGCGGCTGTACGACTCGGTGGATACGCCGGTGGTGTATTCGCTGATGTTGTCGGGGTCGAAACCGCTTTGGTTCATGGCCCAGCGGCGGCATTCCTGGCGGTCGCGCGCCTGCTGCGCATCGCTTTGCCCCTGGGCCGGATACGCGATCACGTCCAGGCTGGACGACGCCACGCGCGGTGCCGAATACGCAACCCGGGGCACCGGGTAAGCCACCGCGGGGGCGGGATAGACCACCGGCGGGCTCGCGTACACCGGCGCGGCATACTGCACGGGCGGGTAATACACCGGCGGCGACACATACGTGACACCGCTATAGCCATAGCCGTAGCGCGGGCCGGTACTTAGCGCCAGCGCCACGCCGGTACCCAGCAGGGCCGCGCCGCCGATCCACCAGCCGCTGTTGTAATAACCGCCGTAATAGTGCCTGCCATGGGCCACGGCCTGGCCGCTGAGCGCCGCCAGGGCGGCGGCGACCGCGGCCGCGCGCCAGAATCGGGACTTCATGTTCGTATTTCCTGGAAAACAGCTGGCCGGCGGTGCCTGCGATAGGCCCAGGTACCTGGCCGGACCAGCCTGGTTTACTTTACTCCCGGGCCGCATGCCTGTCTTGCGCCGGGGAGGGACGCCGCGCCGAAAAGGATTCATGCTGTTTCAGGCCCGCCGTCAGCCAACCCGGCCATCGGCCCCGGCAAGCCTGCCACTATGCAAAAATCCTGCCCATGGCATATGACAACCGCTTGCAGAAAAATTCCCTGGCCGAGCAGGCCTTGCGCCTGCCGCAGGCCTGGCAGGCCGCCTTGCAGGATCCCCAGGTGGCGCGCGCCCTGGCCGAGGTCACCGCATACGTCGAACAACGGCTCGCCGCAGGTGCCGTGGTGTACCCCGCCATGCCGTTCCGCGCATTGGACGGCCTGTCGCCCGCCGATGTCCGGGTGGTGATTCTGGGCCAGGATCCCTACCATGGCCCCGGCCAGGCCCAGGGCCTGGCTTTCTCGGTGCCCGACGACTGCAAGCGCCCCCCCAGCCTGCGCAATATCTTCAACCAGATCGCCCAGGACTGCCCCGGTACCGCATTGCCGCAAGGCAATGACCTGTCGCGCTGGGCCGCCCAGGGCGTATTGCTGCTGAACACCTGCCTTACGGTCGAAGACGGCCAGCCCGCCTCGCACGCCAAGCGCGGCTGGGAAATCGTCACCGATGCGCTGATCGGGCTGGTGGCCCGCGACCCTTCCCCCAAGGCGTTCCTGCTATGGGGTGCGCATGCGCAAGCCAAGCAAATGTTGCTGCCCAGCAACAGCGGCCACCTGGTCCTGACGGCCAACCATCCCTCGCCGCTGTCTGCCCGGCGCCCCCCAGTGCCTTTCCTGGGTTGTGGCCATTTCGCACAGGTCAACGCCTGGCTGGCCGAACAAGGCAAAACCCCTATTGACTGGACCACCGAAAATACAGGCTATATACGTCAAAGAGAATTCGGGTTATGATTCTGGCACTGCACAAATTTGTTCCGGCATAAATCCCGCGTCATTGCGCGGCTACCTATGCAGTTCGTTGGGTCAGCATTTCGACCCCATGCCGAACATCATCGATTCCTGACCTCCTTTCCTTTCGCCTCGCGTTCCATGTAACGCGCCGCGCGCACGGTTGATTCGGTCGGCACGATGCTCCATCAACCGTCGCCCGGATCCGGCCGCTTTCCCATGGCTTTCCCGGCACATGCGCTGCTATACGCGGCAAGGACAAGTGATGTCTTTTGAAACCCTGGGTCTTGCACCCGCTCTGCTGTCGGCCCTGCAAGAAGCCGGCTTTTCCGCTCCCACCCCGGTTCAGGCCGCGGCCATTCCCCAAGCCTTGGCCGGCCATGACCTGATGGTGTCGTCGCAAACGGGCAGCGGCAAGACCGCCGCCTTTATGCTGCCCGCGCTCAACCGCATCGCCGCTCAGCCCGCCAACAAGGGCGTGGGCGTACAGGTGCTGGTGCTGACCCCCACTCGCGAACTGGCTCTGCAAGTTACCGAAGCCACGGGCTCGTATGGCCGCAACCTGGCTGGCCTGCGTACCGCCACCGTGGTGGGCGGCATGCCCTACGGCGCCCAATTGAAGGCCCTGTCGCGTCGGGTCGACGTGCTGGTGGCCACCCCTGGCCGCCTGATCGACCACCTGAAAGCCGGCCGCGTCAAGCTCAATACCGTGCACACCCTGGTGCTGGACGAAGCCGACCGCATGCTGGACATGGGCTTCATCGAAGATATTGAAACAATCGTCGACCGCCTGCCCCAAGAACGCCAGACACTGCTGTTCTCGGCCACCCTGGACGGCACGGTAGCCAAGCTGGCCGCCCGCATGATGCGCGAACCGCAACGCATCGAACTGGCGACCCAGAAAGAAAAGCACACCAACATTACGCAAAGCCTGCTGTACGCCGACGACGCCAGCCACAAGATGCAGTTGCTGGATCACGTGCTGCGCGATGCCAAGCTGGATCAGGCCATTGTGTTCACCGCCACCAAGCGCGGCGCCGATGACCTGGCCGACCGCCTGGCCAACCAGGGCTTCGCTGCCGCCGCCCTGCATGGCGACATGAACCAGCGCCAGCGCACCCGCACGCTGACCCAATTGCAGCGCGGCCAACTGCGCATCCTGGTGGCCACTGACGTGGCGGCCCGCGGCATCGACGTGCAAGGCATCAGCCATGCGGTCAACTTCGACCTGCCCATGCAGGCCGAAGACTACGTGCACCGTATCGGCCGTACCGGCCGCGCCGGCCGCGACGGCCAGGCGTTTACGCTGGCCACGCATGCCGAGCGCCACAAGGTGCGCCGCATCGAACACTACATCGGCCGCCCGATCACTGCCGAAATCATCGCTGGCCTGGAGCCCAAGCGCACCCCGCGTCCTCACACCGGCGCACCCAGCCGTGCGGGCAAGCCGTTCGGCAAGCGCCCCGGCGGCTTCGGCGGCGATCGTCCGCAGTTTCGTGAAGGGCGCGGCGGCCCTGGCGGCTACCGCGCCGACGCACCGCGCGAAGGCGGCTACAAGCCCCGTGAAGCCGGTGCCCGCAGCGAATTCCCGCCGCGCGAAGGCGGTTTCCGCAGCCGTGACGACCGCCCGGCCCGCCCGGCTGGCGAGCGCGAATTCCGTCCCGCACGTGCTTTCGGCGATCGCCCCCAGCACAACGACTGGCGTGCCGAACGCGACGCCCGCCCGGCGGCCGGCGGTTACGAGGCGCGCCCCCAGCGCGACCCCGCCCGACGTGGTGAATTCCAGCCTCGCGGCGAGTTCCAGGCCCGCGGTGAATTCAAGCCGCGCAGCGAGTTCAAACCCCGTGGCGAATTCCAGCCGCGTGGTGAATTCCAGCCCCGACCGGCACGTGCTGAAGGTGAATTCCGTGGCGCCGAGCGCCGTCCCAGCGGTTTCCGCCCGACGTCCAAGCCGTTCGCGCAACGCGCCGGCGGCCCCGCCAAGCCCTACGGCAAGCCCGGCGGCGCCCGCCGCGGCTAAGCGTGCAGGCAGGAGTGGCATGGGACAATAACGCCCATGCCACGCCCTGCCGCCGCCTCTTTACCCCCTCTTGATGCCGACAGCGCGCGCCATAGTGCGCGCGTAGTCGCGCACCTGCGCCAGGCCATTGCCGACCAAGGCGGATGGCTGTCCTTCGAAAGCTGGATGGCGCAGGCGCTGTATGCGCCCGGCCTGGGCTATTACACCGCGGGCAATATCAAGCTGGCCTCGCCCGAGGCCACCGCGCAAGGCATTCCCATTGCACCGGGCGATTTCGTCACCGCCCCCGAACTGACCCCGCTGTTTGGCCACACCGTGGCGCGGCAGGTAGCCCAGGTCCTGGCCGACACCGGCACCCACACGGTACTAGAGTTCGGCGCCGGCACTGGCGCACTGGCGGACAGCGTGCTGGCCGCCCTGGACGTGCAAGGGGTAGCCGCGCAATACCGCATTCTTGAAGTATCCGCCGACCTGCGGGCGCGCCAGCAGGCACGGCTGGCGCCCTATGGCGCCCGTGTGCAATGGCTGGACGCCTTGCCCGAGCAGTTTGCCGGTTGCGTGCTGGCCAACGAAGTACTTGATGCCATGCCGGTATCGCTATTCCGTTGGGACGAGCACGGCGCCGTGCAGGAACGTGGGGTTACGGTGGATGCGGCCGGTGAATTCACCTGGCAAGACCGCCCGGCGGGCGAGCCCCTGGCCCGTGCCGTGGCCGGCCGCATGCCGCCCTTGCCCGGCTATGTCTCCGAAATCAATCTGCAAGCCGAGGCCTGGATGCGGGCCATGGGCGGCTGGCTGGCGCACGGCGCCGCCCTGCTGCTGGATTATGGTTTTCCGCGCCGCGAGTACTACCACCCGCAGCGCGCCGGCGGCACACTGATGTGCCACTTGCGCCACCATGCCCACGCCGACCCGCTGATTGCCCCTGGCGTGCAGGACATCACCGCCCATGTGGATTTCACCGCCATGGCCAACGCGGCGCTCGACGCGGGGCTGCAAGTGCTGGGTTATACGTCGCAGGCGCGTTTCCTGATGAATGCCGGGCTGGCGGAATTGCTGGCCCGGCACGACCCGGCGGACGCGCGCGCTTATGCCCAGGTCGTGGCGCCCGTGCAAAAGCTGCTGAGCGAAGCCGAGATGGGCGAACTGTTCAAGGTGCTGGCCGTGGGGCGCGGCATCCGGTCGCCGCTGCGCGGGTTCGCGCGCGGGGATCGGCTGGCGGCGCTTTAGGCAGTAGGGCCTGCCAATGCCGCCAGGCGGGCCTGCTGCAGCGCCGGCTTGATGCGGGCGGGGTCGCCCGCGCACCGGCGCGCGATGGCGCCGGCATCCACGCCGCGCACCGCGGCGACACGCTGTTGCCAGGCGGGCAGATCCACCTCGGTGAGCACGGCGGCGGCTTGCAGCAACGCGGCGAAGCGGTCGGGCTTGCGCAGCGCATCGCAGGACTCGATCAGCGCCAATTGTGCCGGCGGCTGGCTGGCGTGGACTTCTTGCACCACCCGCGGCAACAGGCGCGCCTGATCGGCACACTCGGTGGG
>DASPIV010000275.1:0-6890 GCA_035628955.1 Bordetella sp. | reverse complement strand
ATCCTGCTGCCGCTGGTGCTGAAACTGGGCATCGATCCCATCCACTTCGGCCTGGTCATGACCCTGAACCTGATGATAGGCCTGCTGCATCCCCCCTTGGGCATGGTGCTGTTCGTACTGGCGCGGGTGTCCAAGCTTTCGGTCGAGCGCACCACCATGGCGATCCTGCCGTGGCTGGTGCCGCTGTTCATTGCGTTGATCGTCATTACCTACGTACCCAGCGTCAGCATGTGGCTGCCCGATCTGGTGCGGGGGCGTTGACCGGGGTTGCAAACGCAGGGTGCGGGCATAACAGCAGGAGGGCAGGGCATGCCGGGCAGATTGGAAGGAAAAGCCGCGTTCGTCACCGCCGCTGGCCAGGGCATCGGCCGCGCCACCGCGCTGGCCTTCGCGCGCGAAGGCGCGCGGGTGGTGGCCGCCGATGTGAACCCACAGGCCTTGTCAGGCCTGGAAGGGTGCACGGCGCTGGTACTGGATGTGACCGATGCCGCGGCCGTGCGGCGCGTGGCCGGCCAGGCCGGGCCGATCGACGTGCTGTTCAACGGCGCGGGCTACGTCCACGCCGGAACCATACTGGACTGCGATGAGCCGGCGTGGGATTTCTCTTTCGATCTGAACGTGCGCGCCATGTACCGGCTGATACGTGCCTTCCTGCCCGGCATGCTCGAGCGCGGCGGCGGCTCTATCATCAACATGGCTTCGGTGGCGTCCAGCGTGAAGGGCGCGCCTAACCGCTTCATCTATGGCACCACCAAGGCGGCCGTCGTCGGGCTGACCAAATCGGTGGCGGCCGATTTCGTGGGGCAGGGCATACGCTGCAACGCCATCTGCCCCGGCACGGTCGAATCGCCTTCACTGCGCCAGCGCATTGCCGAGCAGGCGCGTGCCAGCGGCCAGGCCGAGCAAGCCATCGAGGCCGCCTTCGTCGCGCGCCAACCCATGGGGCGCATCGGCCGCAGTGAAGAAGTCGCCGCCCTGGCGCTGTACCTGGCCAGCGACGAATCGGCATTCACCACAGGCACGGCCCAGATCATTGACGGCGGCTGGTCCAATTAGACTTGAGCCTAGACTCTGAATCCATTTACTTCTGACCAGGACATTACATCCATGAAACTGTTGCGCCATGGCGCCAAAGGTGCCGAACAACCCGCCCTGATCGATGCCCAGGGGCGCGTGCGCGATCTGTCGGGCACCATCGCCGACATTACCGCCGACACGCTGTCCGCTACCGGGCTGGCCCGCCTGCGCGCGCTGGATGTGGCCAGCTTGCCCATCGTCGAGCAGCCCGGCCGCATCGCGCCGCCCTGGGCCGGCATGGGCAAGTTCGTCTGCATCGGGCTGAACTATGCCGACCATGCCGCCGAGTCGGGTTTGCCCGTGCCCCAGGAACCCGTCATTTTCATGAAGGCCAGCAGCGCGCTGATCGGCTGCAACGACCCTGTCGTGTTGCCGCGCGACTCGGTCAAGAGCGACTGGGAAGTCGAGCTGGGAGTGGTCATCGGCCGCCGTGCCCGTTATGTGTCCGAAGCCGATGCGCTGGAGCACGTGGCGGGCTATTGCGTGGTCAATGACCTGTCCGAACGCGAATACCAGATCGAACGCGGCGGCACGTGGGACAAGGGCAAGGGCTGCGATACCTTTGGCCCCGTGGGGCCATGGCTGGTAACGGCCGACGAAGTTCCCGATCCCCAGGCGCTGGACCTATGGCTGGAAGTCAACGGCAAACGCATGCAGAACGGCAGCACTCGCACCATGGTGTTCGGCGTGGCCGCGTTGGTCAGCTATGTCAGCCGCTTCATGACCCTGAACCCCGGCGACCTGATCAGCACCGGCACGCCGCCCGGGGTGGGCATGGGCCAGAAGCCGGCCGCCATCTACCTGAAGCCGGGCGACACCATGCGCCTGGGCATTGCCGGGCTGGGCGAGCAGCAGCAGCGCGTGCATGCCTGGAACCCGGAACTGATCGACGGCTAGCCCCGCCTGGAATCTTCATCATGGACGCCATTACCGATACGCCCGTCATTCGCATCCACCCCGCCGACAATGTCGTCATCGCGCGCCGCCAACTGGTGGGCGGCACGCTGCTGGCGGCCGAAGGCATTACCGTGGCCGGCCTGGTGCCGCCCGGCCACAAGGTGGCTGTGTGCGCCATCGCGGCGGGCCAGCCAGTGCGCCGCTACAACCAGATCATCGGCGTGGCCCGCCAGGACATCGCGCCGGGCCAGCATGTGCATACGCACAACCTGGCGTTCTCGGATTTCGAGCGCGACTATGCCGTGGGACACGATGCCCACGCCACCGAGTACGTGGCCCAGCCGGCCACTTTCGATGGCATTGTGCGGCCCGATGGCCGCGTGGCCACGCGTAACTACATCGGCGTGCTGACTTCGGTGAACTGTTCGGCGACGGTGGCGCGCGCCATCGCCGACCACTTCCGGCGCGACATTCATCCGCAGGCACTGTCCGCCTATCCCCATGTAGATGGCGTGGTCGCCCTGACGCATGGGGCGGGCTGCGCCACGGGCAGCGACGGCGAACCCTTGCGGGTGCTGCGCCGTACGCTGGGCGGCTATGCGCGGCATGCCAACTTCGGCGCGCTGATGGTGGTGGGCCTGGGCTGCGAAACCAACCAGATCGGCGGCCTGATGGAACAGGAAGGCCTGCAGGAAAGCGGCCGCCTGCACACGTTCAGTATCCAGGGTACGGGCGGCACGCGCCGCGCCGTGGCGCGCGGCATCGAGCTGGTCGAGCAGATGCTGGAAGACGCCAACCGTGTACAGCGCCAGCCGGTGCCGGCCAGCCACCTGACAGTGGGCCTGCAATGCGGCGGGTCCGATGGCTATTCGGGCATCAGCGCCAATCCGGCCCTGGGCGCGGCCGTGGACCTGCTGGTGCGCCACGGCGGCGCGGCCATCTTGTCCGAGACCCCGGAAATCTACGGCGGCGAACATCTGCTGACGCGCCGCGCCGTTTCGTCCGCCGTCGCCGACAAGCTGCTGGCGCGGTTGCGCTGGTGGGAAGACTACTGCGCCCGCAACGATGCCGAAATGGACAACAATCCTTCGGCCGGCAACAAGGCCGGCGGGCTGACCACCATTCTGGAAAAGTCCCTGGGCGCCATCGCCAAGAGCGGCACCACCAACCTGGTCGATGTCTACGAGTACGCTCAGCCGGTTATGGCGCGTGGACTGGTGTTCATGGATACGCCAGGCTACGACCCGGTGTCGGCCACCGGCCAGGTGGCCGGCGGCGCCAACCTGATCTGTTTCACCACCGGACGGGGCTCGGCCTACGGCTGTGCGCCGTCGCCGTCGCTGAAGCTGGCCACCAATACCGAGCTGTGGCAGCGGCAGGCCGACGACATCGATATCAATTGCGGTGAAGTGGTCGATGGCCGCAGCGATGTGCAGGCCATGGGCGAACGGATTTTCCGGCTGATGCTCGATACCGCTTCGGGCCGGCGCAGCAAGAGCGAAATCCATGGCTACGGACAAAACGAATTCGTGCCCTGGCAGTTGGGGGCAGTGATGTAGCGCATGGCCGCAACGGTGCGCGGCGCGGGGCCGCGGGCCTGGTCCATTCTTATGGGTGCTTCATGAAGATCAGCAACGCACGTGTCATTGTCTGCAGCCCGGGCCGCAATTTCGTTACTCTGAAAATCGAAACCGACGAAGGCCTGACCGGTATCGGCGATGCCACCCTGAACGGCCGCGAACTGGCCGTGGCCAGCTACCTGGCCGACCATGTGGTGCCGTGCCTGATCGGGCGCGATGCGCACCAGATCGAAGACATCTGGCAGTTTCTGTATCGCGGCGCCTACTGGCGGCGCGGGCCGGTCACGCTGTCGGCCATCGCGGCGGTCGACACCGCGCTGTGGGACATCAAGGCCAAGGCGGCCGGCATGCCGCTGTACCAGCTGCTGGGTGGCAAAAGCCGCACCGGCGTCATGGTGTATGGCCACGCCAATGGCCGCGATATCGATGAAACCGTCGACGAAGTGTTGCGCTATCGCGAGCTGGGCTATCGCGCCATCCGCGCGCAGAGCGGCGTGCCGGGCCTGAACGCCGTATATGGCGTGGGCCGGGGCCGTATGTTCTATGAGCCCGCCGATGCCGACCTGCCGTCCGAGCACGACTGGTCCACCGAAAAATACCTGGACCATGCGCCCAAGCTGTTCCAGCGCGTGCGCGATGCCGTGGGCTGGGATACCCACCTGCTGCACGATGTGCATCATCGCTTGACTCCCATCGAGGCCGGGCGCCTGGGCAAATCGTTGGAACCCTATCGCCTGTTCTGGATGGAAGACGCCACGCCCGCCGAGAACCAGGAAGCCTTCCGGCTGATCCGCCAGCACACGGTCACGCCGCTGGCCGTGGGCGAGATCTTCAACACCATCTGGGACTGCAAGGACCTGATCCAGAACCAGCTCATTGATTACATCCGCGCCACCGTCGTGCATGCCGGCGGCATTACCCACCTGCGCCGCATTGCAGACCTGGCCTCGCTGTACCAAGTGCGCACCGGCTGCCACGGCGCCACCGACCTGTCGCCCGTATGCATGGGCGCCGCGCTGCATTTCGATCTGTGGGTGCCCAATTTCGGCATCCAGGAATACATGCGCCATACCGACGAGACCGACGCCGTGTTCCCGCATGCCTATCGCTTTGCCGACGGCATGATGTATCCCGGCGATGCTCCGGGGCATGGCGTGGACATCGACGAGAAACTCGCCGCCCGCTATCCCTACCAGCGCGCCTATCTGCCGGTGAATCGGCAGGCCCACGACGGCACGCTGTGGCACTGGTAGCGCGATGGCGCCGCGCCTGAACGCCGCCGGCCTGGCGGGATTGCCCGCCGATATCGGGCGTCCGCGCTACGATCGCGCGCGCTTGCGGCCCGGTATCGTGCACCTGGGCATCGGCGCCTTCCACCGCGCCCACCAGGCGCCGCTGACCGACCTGGCATTGGCAGCCAGCGGCGACCTGCGCTGGGGCATCGTGGGCGTGTCGCTGCGCAGCCCCGGCACGCGCGACGCGCTGGCGCCGCAAGACGGCCTGTATACCTTGTCGCTGCGCGATGCCGATGCGGCGGGTGTTCCGCGCGAGTCGCTGGCGGTGGTGGGGGCGGTGCTGCGCGTGCTGGTGGCGGCCGAACAGCCCGATCCGGTGCTGGCGCAGATCGCGCATCCGGATACGCGCATCGTCAGCCTGACGGTTACGGAAAAGGGCTACAGCCATGAGCCGGCCAGCGGGCGCCTGCGCCGTGGCGACCCCGCCATCGTGCACGACCTGGCGCACCCGCGCGCGCCGCGCAGCGCCATCGGCATGCTGGCGCATGGGCTGGCGCGGCGGCATGCCGCGGGCCGGCCACCCGTAACGCTGCTGTCCTGCGACAACCTGCCCTCCAATGGCGATACGCTGCGCGGGCTGGTGCTGGAATTCGCTGCCGCCTGCGACCCGGCCTTGCATGACTGGATAGCCACGCGCTGTACTTTTCCCAACTCCATGGTCGACCGCATCGTGCCGCGCACGACCGATGCCGACCGCCAGCGCATCGCCGCGCGCCTGGGCATGGAAGACGCCTGGCCAGTGGTGGGCGAGCCCTTCCTGGAATGGGTCATCGAAGACCGTTTCGCCGCCGGCCGCCCGGCCTGGGACCAGGCGGGCGGCGCGCGCTTCGTGGCCGAGGCCGCACCCTTCGAGCGGCTGAAGCTGCGCATGGTGAATGGCCCGCATTCGGCGTTGGCTTACCTGGGCGCGTCGGCGGGCCTGGCCACGGTCAGCCAGGCCATCGCCGATCCGGCGCTGCGCGGCTACCTGGACGCGCTGATGCGCCTGGAAATCGCCCCCACGCTGCAGTCGATGCCAGGCGTGGACTTGGCGGCGCTGCGGCCACGCCTGCTGGCGCGTTTTGCCAACCCGGCGTTGCCGCACCGTGCCCAGCAGATCGCCATGGACGGATCGCAGAAGCTGCCGCAACGTCTGCTCGGCACCTTGCGAGAGCGTCTGCGAACGGGTGCCGGCTATCCCCGGCTGGCCCTGGCCGTGGCCGCATGGATGCATTACCTGCGCGGCCATGACGAGCAGGGCCAGGCCTATCCGGTCCTGGATCCGCTGGCCGCTGAATTGCAGGCGCGCCTGGCGGCCGCGGGGCAGGGCGACGATGCCGACCTGCTGCGCGCGCATGCCCTGGTGGGCTATGCGCCGGTGTTCGGCGACCTGGCCGGGCACGGCGGCATCATCCAGGCGGTGGCACGCCATGCCGCCGTCTTGCGCCAGCGGGGCGTGCGCGCCGCCGCACAGGAGGCCACATGAACAACGAGCCCCGCGGCATGGCCGCGCCGCGCCGCTGCTCGGCACCCAGCTTGCGTGAATGGGGCCGCCGTTGCCTGCTGGCCATGGATGTGCCCGATGCCGACGCCGCCTGCGTGACCGACAGCCTGGTGCAGACCAGCCTGTGGGGCGTGGATTCGCATGGCATTGCCCGCTTGCCGCACTATCTGAACCGCCTGGCGCACGGTTCCGTCCTGGCGCGCCCAGACGTGCGCATCGTGCGCAGCGGCCCCGCCACTGCTCAAGTGCATGGCGGACAAGGCCTGGGCATCGCGGTGGCGCATCGTGCCAACCGGCTGGCCATGGACATCGCGCGCGAATCCGGCGTGGCCGCCGTGGGGGTCAGCGATTCTTCGCATTGCGGGGCGGTGGGCCTGTACAGCCGCGCCGCCGCCGCCGCCGGCCTGGTGGGCCTGGCGTTCACCCATTCCGATTCCATCGCCGCACCGTTTGGCGGCCATGTACCTTTCCTGGGCACCAATCCCGTTTCCGTGGCTGTGCCGCGCCAGGACGGGCCATCCGTGTGCCTGGACATGGCGTCCACCGCCATTGCCTGGA
>DASPIV010000274.1:0-2238 GCA_035628955.1 Bordetella sp. | reverse complement strand
GTCGAGCCGGGCAAGCCGCTGGTCTGGTACATGGGCTGCGATTCACGCAATGAATACATCTATAAATACGTGTCCGAAGCGCGCTGGGATCCACGCGACGCGGATCGCGGGATGGCAGCCGGCGACAAGTATCTCGATCACGGCACGCTGTACGTCGCCCGCTTTCATGCCGACGGCACCGGCAGCTGGGTTCCGCTAGTCTTCGGCCACAACGGTATTACCCCGGGTAATACCGCCTATGCTTTCCATAGTCAAGCCGATGTCCTGATCAATGCGCGCCTGGCGGCCGATGCCGCCGGTGCGACCAAGATGGACCGCCCGGAATGGGGCGCGGTCAATCCGGCCAACGGCGAAGTCTATATGACGCTGACCAATACCAATTCCGCCAGTCGTCCGCTGGCCGCAACCGATGCCGCCAATCCGCGCTTCTACAACGATCCGAAAGGCTCGGCCGGAACGGCACAGCGCGGCAATCCGAACGGCCACATCATCCGCTGGGCCGAGCAGGGCGGCAATGTCGCTGCGACTTCGTTCAAATGGGACGTGTTCCTGTTCGGCGCGCGTGCCGGCATGGACCGCAACATCAATGTGTCCAATCTCACCGCGGCCAACGATTTCTCCAGCCCGGATGGTTTGTGGTTTGCGAAAAGCGGCCTGCTGTGGATACAGACCGACGACGGCGCGTATACCGACGTGACGAACTGCATGATGCTGGCAGCCGTGCCGGGCAGGGTCGGCGACGGTGGCGCGAAGACCATCGTGAATACCGACGGCGCATCGACCAAGTCGGTGACCACCTACGCGGGCGCGGAACCGGGCGAAGCCAATCTGCGCCGCTTCCTGGTAGGCCCGAGGGAGTGCGAGATCACCGGCATCGCCGAAACACCGGACGGCCGTGCCCTGTTCGTCAATATCCAGCATCCCGGGGAAGACACGCGCCCCACTTATTCGGATCCCTCCAGCTTCGGCAGCCACTGGCCGGACGGCGGCAGCAGCCGCCCGCGTTCGGCCACGATCGTGATCACCAGGAATGACGGCGGGCAGATCGGCGCGGACGGAAGCGCCGCTGGCGGGCGCAGCCGCGATGACGAGGATGACCATGACGAGCGTGACGGCCGGGAAGACGGAAAGAAGCGCATGCAGCAGGTGCGCATGAATCCCTGGGGTTGATCCGATACGAGCGCAGCACTGAGCCCCGCGACTGCGGGGCTTTTATTTGCGTTTACTGAACCGACCGCATGTGCCTGCCGCGGGATTCGGGCGAGGCACAACCGCTCTTGGTGACACGCCGCCATCTAATCGCACCCACGGCCTGCCTTACCGGCAATGACAATGTAATAAGCCTGTCATACAGGCACTGCACAATTGCGGCAAAGACAACAACGATCAAGAATGCACAATGCCAGGCAGCCGTCCTGGCGCGAACCCGCCATTCATGACTTCATCCGCAAATAAACTTGGGGCTCCCTTTACCCGCCTGAATCTGCTCAGGGCCAGCATCCTGTGGATGCTGTTGTGGCCTCTCGTGTTCGGTTCGCTGATCGCCATGCTATGGGTAGCGGTCAATGTCAAGGTCGAAGAGGACCGTGCCCAGATGGAGCAGAGCATCCGGCACGAAGCGTATTCGATCTCCAACGGCTACGCGCATTTCCTCAAGCGCAGCATCGAGCAGATGGATCAGATCACGATGCAGATCCAGTTCCATTGGGAGAAATCGAACGGCACGCTGGACCTGGCCGACATGGTGCGGCGCGGCTTGTTTACCGCTCCGCATTTCGTCATGGTGGCGATTTACGACAGTCAGGGTAACCCGGTCACCGCGACCAAGGAACTCAAGCGCATTCCATCGATCGCCGACAATTATTATTTCAGCCAGCACAAGAACAATATCTCGTCGGCGCTTCATGTCGGCCTTGCCGAACAAAGCGCCATCACCGGGAAAACCGTGATTCCTTTTACCCGCAGGCTGGACAAGCGCGACGATTCGTTTGCCGGCATCGTGCTGATTGCCGTCGAGCCGAGGTTCTTCTCTTCCTACTACGAAGGCCCTTCGCTGGGAAAGGGCGGCATCCTGGCGGTGGTCGGCGATGATCGCATGTTGCGGGTATCGCGAATGGGAGAGGCGGTTCATACCGAATTGGGGCCGACGCTCAAAGAGATCCCGGCGTCATCGAATATGGGGGAAAGTGATTGGCGCGGCGGCAGGCAATGGCTGGACGGCCGGTGGTTTGCCGACGG
>DASPIV010000273.1:0-3491 GCA_035628955.1 Bordetella sp. | reverse complement strand
CGCGGCCGGCCTGTCTGGGTCTGCTGGAGCGTGGCGGCAGGGGCGGGGTCGGCCTTTCTGGTGCTGGCCATGGCCATGAGCCTGGGTGGCGGCTTGGTCGCGCTGGACGATGCCCTGGCATCCGCGCTCAGTTTGTCCATGCCGCCGTCGCTCCTGTGGCTATTGTCCTGGTTCACCCACCTGGGCGACCGCAACCTGCTTACCGTGATCGCGGTCGGCATGACGGCGGGGCTGCTGTGGCGGCGACTATGGGGGTTGGCCCTGGCATGCGCCGTCGTCACCGGCGGGGCGGGCGCGCTCAATCAGGCGCTCAAGCAGCTGTTCCAGCGTGTGCGGCCCGAATATGTCCATGGCTACGCCAACGCCGATGGCTGGAGCTTTCCCAGCGGCCACGCTTCGGCAGCGCTGGCGGTATATGGGTTTGCCTGCTATCTGGCACTGCGCAGCCTGCCGGTGCGCTGGCATGTGCCTTGCCTGGCCACGGCTGCTGCCCTGATCGCGGCTATCGGCGTCAGCCGCGTGTTGCTGCAGGTGCACTACCTTAGCGACGTCATCGCGGGTTTCGCGCTCAGCCTGGCCTGGCTGGCCCTGTGCCTGGCGGGGGCCGAACACCTGCGCCCATTCAAACGGCGCGCATAGCTCGCAGCACCGCCCTGGCGGCGGCCGCATCGAAGCGCTGCTGAAGCACGCGCATGGCCACGGCCTGGTCGGCCGGTTCCGCAACATAGACCGCGCCGGCCGTTTCTACCGCGCTGCGCAGGCCTGCCGCCGCGTCCCCTGGCAGAACGCACAAGTTCCAGAGCAATTTGCCGCGAATGTCGGCGCTTACCTGGCCGTCGCTGAAGCGCTCCAGCGTACGGTCGATTTCGCGCTGGCCGGGCAGCGCCAGCAAGACCAGATCCGACTCATGCAAGGCCTCGTTCGTCGAAGCCGCCAACGTGGCGGCGCCGCGAAAGGGCTCGCATTGCTCCGGTGCCTTGTCGAAGACGGTCAGGGCCAGTTCGGGCGGCGCGGCCGCCAGCAGCTTGCGCGCGGCCGCGCTGCCCGCCGTGCCCAGGCCGATGATGCCGATGCGCGGAAGCGGCGCGGCGTTCATGGCGCTGGCACCGACCAGGTGCTGACAACGTGCGCCACCGGTTCTGGTGCATGTTCGCCGCGCAGCATGACTTCGCCGGCAGCCAGGCGGCCCGTCTTCAGCAGCCGCGCTTCGGCGATGACGTTGCCCGCGGGGCTCTTGCGCAGGAAATTGATGGTCAGGCTGGCCGTGACGGCGCCTGGCTGGCCCGTGGCGCCCACTACGGCGGCGTACAGCGCCAGGTCGGCCAGCCCCATCAGCATGGGGCCGGCCACGATGCCGCCCAGTCGCTGGTGGCCGGGGCGCGCCGGCAAGACGGCACGCGCCGTGCCGTAGCCGATGTCGGTGATCTGTATGCCCAGCATTTCGGCAAAGGGATGCTGCTCGGCAAGCAGGCGGTGGAAATCCGCCACGCTGATGCAAGGTTGAGCGGTAGTGGGCGTCATGTCAGCGGTGCTCCAGCGTGGTGCAGTAACGTTCGAGCAGGTCGTCGGCCTGCTGGCCCAGCGATTTGAGCCGGCGCGTGTGAAACAGCAGCAGCAGTCCCATCAGATAAGTGAATACCTGCATCTGTTCGGCGGCCACTGTGTCGTCGGGCCATTGCTTGGCCGCCCGCAGGCCGCGGCCCAGTTGGTCGACGCACCCGCGCAGGCGGATATTGAGGCGATCGTCCACCTCGCGTCCCAGGCCGCGCGGGCCCAGCCCCTGGAATAGGTACATGCCCAGCGAAAACTCCGTGGCGCGGCCAGCGTAATACTGGAAGAACGCTTCGATGACTCGCCGCGTGGCTCCGGCGGGACTGCCTTGCAGGGCGACCTCCAGTTGCCCATGCAGGTGCTCCAGCGAGGCCTCGAGCAATTCGGCGTAAATGGCTTCCTTGCCGCCGAACCAGGGGTAGATGGCGCCGGTGGTGCAGCCTGCTTCCTTGGCGATGGCGCGCACCGTGGTTTTCTCCAGGCCATCGCGCTGGAAGACGCGCTGCGCCGCGTCCAGGATGAGCTGGCGCCGCAAGGCGGTGAACTGTTGCGCCCGGGTAGCTCCCGGGGGCGGCATAACGGAAACCATGGCGGCGATCGCTCCGGTATATCAACGATTCTATTTAATAACGTTGTTATCAAGGATGCAATAATCGCCTTCCGCCACGTTTCGGCGCTGCATCGCCAAAGATGTATCCGACCTGTACCGCCTTGTGTCGAGTATTGTTTGGCGTTACGAAGAACGGCTCCGCGCCAGCCCGGCCGATATGCCTCGATTTCGCACCAAACCGCGCCAGTATTGGCTTGAGCCGATACCTAGGGTAAACACCAAGACGTTTCCGCTCGGATACGTCGGATGTTGCGGGATACCAACAGCCCTGGCGTGCTACGGGCACTTTTCTGGTGGCTACCATAGCCAGTACCTGGGTTTTTTGATGCAATAGCGTCAACTTCCCTTCGCGGAGTTAGGGGGGCGGCAGGCTGACGCAAGCATTGCTGCTCTTGTCACTCAAATCAACGGAGATTTCTTAAATGAAAAAGACTCTGCTCGCTGCCGCCCTGCTCGCCGGTTTCGCCGGTGTGGCCCAGGCAGAAACCTCGGTGACGCTGTACGGCATCATCGATACCGGTATCGGCTACAACAAGATTAGCGGTGCCGGCGACCTGAATGGCAGCCGTGTAGGCATGATCAACGGCGTGCAGAACGGTTCGCGCTGGGGCCTGCGTGGTACCGAAGATCTGGGTGACGGCCTGCAAGCCGTGTTCCAGTTGGAAAGCGGCTTTGATTCGGGTAACGGCAAGTCGGCCCAAGGTGGCCGCCTGTTCGGTCGCCAAGCCACCATCGGTCTGCAAAGCGACAGCTGGGGCCGTCTGGACTTCGGTCGCCAAACCAACATCGCTTCGAAGTACTTCGGCTCGATCGATCCGTTCGGCGCCGGCTTCGGCCAAGCCAACATCGGCGTGGGCCTGAGCGCCGCCAACACGCAGCGCTACGACAACATGGTCATGTACCAGACCCCGTCGTTCAGCGGCTTCCAGTTCGGCATTGGCTACTCGTTCAGCGCTGATGACAACAAGGCCGGCCAAACCGGTTTCCGTACCGCCGAAAACACCCGCGCGATCACCACCGGTCTGCGCTATGTCAACGGTCCCCTGAACGTTGCGCTGTCGTATGATCAGCTGAACGCTTCGAGCAACCTGTCGTCCGCTGCAACCGACGCCACGCCGCGTATGTACGGCATTGGCGCGTCGTATGACTTCGAAGTGGTCAAGCTGGCTCTGGCCTACGCTCGCACCACCGACGGCTGGTTTGCAGGTCCCGGCGTGAACGGCAACACGGCCATCGGCGACGTGATCAACGGCGGCGACGGCATCACCAACGTGTTCGCCGACGGCTTCAAGTCGAACTCGTACATGGTCGGCCTGACCGCCCCCATCGG
>DASPIV010000272.1:0-2403 GCA_035628955.1 Bordetella sp. | reverse complement strand
GCGTTCGCCGCCCATGGCCCTGAACTGCGCGCGCTGGACCTCGACCTGGGTGTGCACTTGAACCTGACCGAGCCGCTGGGCTTGGCGGCGCAGGCGCCCGTGATGCCATTGCGGCTGCTGATTGCGCGGGCTTACGCAAATCGCCTGGACGAGGCCTGGCTGGATGAACAGCTTGCCCGTCAGTTCGACGCCTTTGAAGCGGTGATGGGGCGCGCGCCGGACTATGTGGATGGCCACCAGCATGTGCACCAGTTGCCCGGCGTGCTGCCGCGCCTGCTGCGCCTGATAAGGCAGCGCTACGGCCGGCACGTACCATGGCTGCGCCATACCGCGCCCGGCCTGCAAGAGGGTATCCCCTTGCGCGAATCGGCCAAGGCCCGCCTGGTGGGCGCACTGGGTGCCCACGCGCTTGCGCGGGCGGCCCGCCTGGAGGGCTTGCGCACCAACCGCCGGTTGTTGGGGGTCTATCGCCTGCAAGGGGGCGCGCGCCACTATGCCGAACTGCTGCAAAGCTGGCTCAACAATGCCCGCGACGGCGATCTGCTGCTCTGTCATCCGGCCCTGCCGGGGGCGGGCGACTCACTGGCCGCACAGCGTGCGGCCGAGTTCGAAGTGCTGGCCTGCCCCGAACTGGGCGACTGGATGCGCTTGAACGGTGTGCGCATCGCACGGCCGCCGTCGATGCCGGGCCGCCCGGCCGCCCTTCATCGCCAAACCACGGCCCGCAATCGCACGCCTGTGGGTGCGGCCATGTTCGCCCTAAAATAGAGTGGGTTTGCCCTGTGGCTCGACGCTAGCATTTGCCCAGGCCGATGGTTTACGAAGATGACGCGGGTTTCACGCCAGTACCCATGACCGCCGTTTCTATCAATGCGCATTACCGGATACTGATCGTCGAAGACGATCTGACTATCGCGGGCAACCTGTACCAGTTCCTGGAGGTGGGCGGCTTTGTGCCCGATGTGGCCTACGATGGCCGCACCGCGCTGCGCATGCTGGATTCCCAGCGATTCGATGCCGTGGTGCTGGATGTAGGGTTGCCCGAACTCGACGGCTACCAGGTGCTGCATGCCCTGCGGGCGCAACGGCGCCTGGCCATCCCGGTGTTGATCCTGACCGCGCGCGACGCGTTGGATGACAAGCTGGCCGGTTTCGCGCACGGCGCCGACGACTATCTGACCAAGCCTTTTGCGTTGGCCGAAGTGCAGGCACGTTTGCTGGCCCTGATTCACCGCGCGCAGGGGGCCGTGGTCGACGCGGTGCGCACGTTCGGCCCCTTGCAGTTCGATGGACGGACGCGCAACGTATCCGTGGCTGGGCGCCCGGTGCGGCTGACCCGCAAATCGGGCCTGATCGTCGAGGCCCTGCTGCGCGACCCGGGCCGGATGGTTCCGCGTGAAGAACTCGAGGCACTGCTGTGGGACGACGAGCCACCCTCGGCCGACGCTTTGCGCAGCCAGATGCATCTGCTGCGGCGCGCCCTGGCCGAAGCGGGCTTCGATGGCATCGAAACCCTGCATGGCATAGGCTGGCGGCTGGCACTGCCCGGGGCGGCCGCATGAAGGGCGGCACGCTGACCCAGCGCGTCGTCTGGGCGCTGACGGGAGCCGTAGCCGTATTCGTTGCCGCCCTGGCCCTGCTGGCCTACCTGGCGTTCGACCAGATGGAAGACGGGTTGGTCGACCAGATCCTGACGACCGAAGCCGAAAGGGTGGCGCAACACGTGGCGGCCGACACGCAGTACCTGGCGTCCCAGGGCGCCCGGGAACTGGGCGGGTCCATGCGGGCCTGGCTGCATGACGGCCAGGTGCAGGACGACATGCCGGCGCAGCTGCAAGGCCTGGCGCCCGGCCTGCATTTGCTGGAGCCGGGTGCCGAAACCTGGCACGTCATGGTCAGCGACACGGCGCGCGGCCGTCTTTATGTGTTGTACAACGCCACCGACCACGAAGCGCGGGTGCGTGATTTCGGCCTGATCGTGCTGGGCATGGGGGCGCTGTGCATCATTGCCGCGTACGCACTGTCGCGCCGCGTGGCGGGGGTGGCAGTGGGGCCGCTGCTGGACCTGACAGGGCGGTTGTCGAACTGGGCGCCCGGCTCGCCCGACATGGCCGTCACGCGCGACGATGAGGCCGGCCAATTGATCGAAGCCTTCAACCGGGTCCAGAACCAGGTCGACCGCTCCATTGCCCGCGAGCGCGAGTTTGCCGCCAATCTCAGCCATGAGGCCCGCACGCCGCTGGCGGCCATCCGCTCCGATAGCGAGATCATGCTGCTGGACACCGCGCTGGCCGTCGATGCCCGCCAGCGCCTGACGCGCATCGTGGCCAATGTGGACCATATCGTGGCCTCGCTGGAAAGCGCACGTTCCATGGCGCGCGACCAGCCCCGGCCCGCGGAACA
>DASPIV010000271.1:0-2139 GCA_035628955.1 Bordetella sp. | reverse complement strand
CAGCTCGATACGGTCAGTTCTACTTTCTGGGCCTGGGCAGCCAGCGGCGCGGCCAGCGCCGCGCCGGCGGTCAGGATAATCGCCAGGGATTTGATCATGGTGTCTCCTCGGTGTGGTCTCGGTTTTATGTTGGGGCTGGGCTAGGGGGAATCTGGCGCTGCGTGGTCCAGCAAGGCCGGCAGATTGCCGTCGTGGCGAAAGCCCGCGGCTTCGGCCGCCGGGGTATGCAGTGGCGGCTGCGTGCCGAACTGCGCTTCGATGGCCGGTTCGGGCGCGTAGCGCACCAGCTTGCCGGCATGGCCATCGCCGCGCGCATCGTAGGCCCGCACGATTTCCTGCACCGATACGCGCAGGGCGGGTAAAGTCCATGCCGTGCGTTCGCCGGCCGGTTGCGTGGCGAGTTCGGCGGCGTGCAGCAGGTTGGCAATGCAGCAACGCAGCGACATGAGCCAAAGCGTGGCTTGCGGGCTTACCGGCATCGTGCAGGGTTCGCCGGCCGCAAGCGACCGTATCAGCGTGCTGGAAAACGCCGACCAGGCGCCGTTGGGCGCAGGCGGGCGCGGAACAATGCCGGGCAGGCGCACGGTGCGAGCGCGCACGAAGCCGCGCCGCGTGTAGTCGGCCAGCAGTATTTCCATGGCGTACTTGTGGGCGCCATAGCTCAGGGCCGGTGCCAGCGGCGTATGGTCGTCGACCCGTTCGGGCAGCGGGGCGCCGAATACGGCGATGCTGCTGGTGAATACCAGCGCGGGCGAGCGGCCCTGCTGCCGCAGCCGTTCCAGCAGGCGCAGCGACCCTTCCAGGTTGACGTGCAATCCCAGTTCGAATTCTTGTTCGGCCCGTCCGCTGGCAATGCAGGCCAGGTGGAAGACCAGGTCCGGTGCCGGGCTGGTCATGGCGGCCAGTGTCGCCGCATCGGCAAAGCTGCCTTCGATACAGCGCACGCGCGGATCGGCGGGCGCATCGTCGAAGGCCAGGTCGCACAGCGTGATGGCCTGGGCAGGGCCGTATCCGGGCACGGCCGGCATGGCGCAGAGCCGGCGCACGAGTTCCTTGCCGATATAGCCGTTGGCCCCGGTGACAAGAATGTTCATGCCGCCTCTCCGGTCCGGGGCCGCTCGGGCCATGCCACGCGAACAATGTCTGACAGATCGGCCGGTCCCAGGCCTTGGGCGGCGGCGGCGCGGTAGCTGGCCAACGCACCGTTCAGGCCGGCCAGTTCGGTGCCGGTGGCGCGCGCCAGCGCGGCCGCGTTTTCCACATCTTTGAGCATGGTGGCCACCGAGCCCAATGGCTGGTCGACCGGCGCCGTCATGCGCGGCACGAAAATCTGCAGCAGCGTGGAATCGGCCCAGCCGCCGGCCAGCGCGGTGTTCAAGGCGGCGGCGTCGATGCCGCTGCGCTGTGCCAGGGCCACGGCCTCGGCGATGGCGTTCACGGTGCTGGCCACGATAGTCTGGTTGCACAGCTTGGCGATCTGCCCGGCGCCCACCGGACCCAGGCGGGTGATGCGTGCGGCGTAGGCGCGCATGCAGGCCGATGCGGCCTCGATCGCGTCGGCGGGGCCGCCCGCCATGACCGATAGCGTGCCGGCCTGTGCGCCCGCCACGCCACCCGAGACCGGCGCATCGATCCAGACGCGTCCGTTGATCTGTTGCAGCTGTGCGGCGAACCGGCGCGCGGCTTCGGGGGCGATACTGGAATGATCCGCCAGCCAGGCGCCAGCAGCGCAATGCACCCCCTGGGCACCGAATACGGTGTCTTGCACGGCCTGCTCGTCGGTCAGGCACAGGAACACACCCGCGCAGCCGTCAGCCGCTTCGGCCGGCGTATCGGCCGGCTCGGCGCCATCGGCCGCCAGTGCGCGGGCTTTCTCGGGGCTGCGGTTCCACACCCGCACACGATGTCCGGCCGCCAGCAGGCGGCGCACCATGGGGGCGCCCATCAGGCCGGTGCCGCAGAAGGCCAGCATCGCGCTCATTCGTTCTCCGGCGTTTCGTAAGGCCATTCCATGCCGCCCGAATGCGTGACCGCGCCTTCGTGCGCCGGCCGCACCAGCACGGCATATTTCTCGAGCGCGCCCGCCAGGCGCGGCCGTACCGGCGGCACATAGCTGGCGCGGCGGGACGCCAGTTCGGC
>DASPIV010000270.1:0-3432 GCA_035628955.1 Bordetella sp. | reverse complement strand
CCGGCACCGCTGGAAATATCGACCGCCGCATCGGCCTGGTTCGGCTGGCCCACCGCGATCGGCGCGGAAAGCGCATTGAGCAACTGCACCTGTACATTGCTGGCCGTGCCCGTGACGTTATTCAAGTGGCCGGTGGTGGCGTCGACGCTGGGACCCATTTCGAAATGCGTGTGCGCGGTATCCAGGGTCGTGCCGGCGCAGCCCGACAAAGTGATATTGAACGGCGTTACACCGGCCGTGCTACCCGTCGCGGGCAGCGCGGCGATCGAAGCCTTCGGCATGGTCACGGTGGCATTGTTGGTGGCGCCGTTTACCGAAATCGCGCAGGTAACGTCGGAAATCAGGCCTTCGAAATTAATGGTGCCGTCGACGGCAAACGCCGAAGACGAGACCGCCATGGCGGCGAAGGCGGCGGCGGGGATAATGTGCTGGGGGAATTTCATAGTTACTCTCCGGTGGAACCAAGTTAATTCTCTCCGGGCACTGCGACTGATAATGAGCCACAAGAGAGAGCGCTGAATTTTTTCGGATTGCGATGGGCGACAGATTCGCTTCAAAGATTGCATCCGGTACCGTTCGAGCAGAGAATACGGGCCTGGTTCAACTTTTCATTTGCGCTAGATCAAATAAAAGCCTGGGAATCGTATTGCAAACAAAGGTAAAGCCGATTATTGGAACAATCGACATCCGATTCGGAAAGTTGATTCGTGATGGCGTGCCAATGCATCCCCGTTGCTGTGCTGGACATGAGTTGCGCATTAAGAATTTGTATCCCTGAACAGGCGTCAGGCCAAATAAAGCCCCGGCACAATCTGCCGCATTTCGCGGTTTTCTTATTATTTATTTAGTAAAGCGTGGCGACGCGCAGCATTATTGTTTTTAATATGGCTGGCAAATAAATCCTATGCAGGATCGGTACGGCGGCGTTCGTCGAGCGCCTCGCGCAGGCGCAGGAACGCCGTACGGCCCAGTTCCAGCGGCAGTGCGTCATTCAGAAACTCCACCCGGGCCGGCAAGCTGCTTTCCGCCACCACCCTGCCCACCTGGTCCAGATTCACGACGATGGACCGGGACACCTGAGCGAAAGACAAGGTTCCCAGTTGCGGCAGCAATCCCTTCAGGGTGGCGTAGACCAGATATGTCTCGGCGTGCTCGGCATGCAGCTTCACATAATCGCGCTGGGCCACCAGCGCCGCCAACGCATGCGCCCGGATAAGCTGGCTCTGCCCCTGGTTGCGCACGGTCAGGAACGGCGCGTCGGTCCAGGGACGGTTCAAGCGCGTGTACAGACGCTGTATGGCCTGGCGCAGGCGCTCGATACCGACCGGTTTCAACAGATAATCGACGGCGTCGACATCGAATGCGCGGGTGGCGTATGGCGCGTGGGCAGTAACGAAAACGATGCAGGGCTGATAATCCAGTGCGGACAGCAGGTCGAACGAGGTACCCGGCGTCAACTCGATGTCCAGGAAGATGGCATCGGGCTTGTGCAGGTTGATTACTTCGACCGCGCTCTGCCTGCAGGCCGCCTCGGCGACTACCTGCGGACCGTCCAGTGATTCAATCAGGCGACGCAAGTAGCGGCGCGCCGGCGCCTCGTCGTCGACGAGGACTATCCGCATCATGGATTCCCCGGGCAAGAGCGGACCATCGGCCACCGGCCGTTGCCGCGCGGGCGGCTGCTCGGCCACCCGGGGAACGATACGTGCGAATGTGGATCCAATGCGGTCTTCCCCAAAACAGCTACCCATGGCGGGCATCGATGCGGGCGCGCCGGTTTGCAAAGCGCAAGCCGGATTATCGGCTCAGGGGCGGTGCTGGCCGCGAACGAGCCATTGTCGTCGAAACCGCGAGGCTGGAAAAGCACGCCGGACAGGCGGACGCCCAGGTCCGGGCTCCTGGCGTCAGGCGCCCGTGCCGGCCCGGGCCCGTCCGATCTGTGCGATCGCCGTCGCGGCGGCGATGTGGGCCCCGCTTCGGTACTGCGCACCCGCAGGCTTTTGTGGACGGCATCGCCGGGTTTGATCTCGAGATCGCGCGCCACAGCGGGGGGCGGAGCCCACCCGTTCGCTGTCGATCACGCGTACCGCGGTGCGCAGCACCAGGTAGATCTTTAAGAAGGGGCTGACGCGGCGGACAGCGGCCCCGCAGTCCGCCGTTGAGGGTGCGCCATCACGGTGGCAGGCCTGCAAGGAACCGTGACATACTGTCGCCGCGCGATACCGTCCGCGCGGTCATCCCTTTATGCGTGGCCCCCGGGTCGCACGCCTTGATTGACGGACTCGTCGCCACCAGCCGGCAGGTTGGGGCCCCACTCTTTCTGATAGGAATCTCGCCATGCGTGCTGCGGCCATTGCGCTGTCATGTGGATTAATCGCCGGGTGCGCCGCGCCCGTCTCCAACCAGGCTTTCAGAGTCGATAACGCCGTGTTCTTCACCGATGCCAAGCAGTTGCATCCGGTTCCGGGCACGCCTGGGTTGTCGCGTTACATCAGCCCCGAGTACGCCAAGCAGCGCGAGCGCATCACCGGCATTTACCTGGCCCCCATCGAGGTCTGGCTGGCGCCCGATTCACCCTACAAAGGGCTGACCGCCACCGATATCGCCGCCTTGACGGCCTCGTTCCGGCAACAGTTCCTGAAAGACCCGTCACGCCGCTACCCCGTGGTGGACAAGCCCGGACCCGACACCATGGTGGTACGCATCGCCCTTATCGACGTCGTGCTGACCGAGCCGCAAACACGGCTGCTGGGCTACCTGCCGGTGGGCTTGGCCATACGGGCGATCAGGGCGGCCGAAGGCATCAGCCCCGCGCTGGTCGACCGCCTGGGCTACCAGACCGAAGCCACGCTGGGCGTGGGCGGCCCCACCCTGTTCGCCGTACAACTGAAAGCCACGCAGCCGCTTACCCAGGCAGGCGACCAGAAACAGAAGCTCGATCAATTGCCCGCGCAGATCGCGCAGCAGGCCCAGCGGCTGCGCGATACGCTGGAAGCCATACATTGATGGATAGCGGCGCCAGCACGGCGCCGCTACGTAGGCGCCCGGAGCAGGGGTTTTCCCCATAATTTTCTTTTATATAGAAAAAAATAGAAGACACTGGCTATAATTTTCTATAAAGAATAATTCCTCAATTGCCGCTCTTCTTGCGTCGAGGTGCCACGTGTCCCTATCCCGTCTTTCCCGCCTGGCCAGACTGGCCTGCCGCACCGCCGGCGTCGCACTGGTGGCAGCCGCCAGTACCGCGCACGCCACTTACCCCGATCGTCCCGTCACACTGGTCGTGCCTTTTCCCACCGGCGGCAACTCGGATATCGTCGCCCGCCAGATCGGCGAGCGCATGGGCCAGGCATTGGGCCAACCGGTCATCGTCGAAAACCGCACGGGCGCGGGCGGGCTGGTGGGCAACCAGGCGGTGGCACGGGCCCGGCC
>DASPIV010000269.1:0-3856 GCA_035628955.1 Bordetella sp. | reverse complement strand
ATCGGTTACAACCAAGTCAAGGGCGCTAATGGCGACAAAGCCAGCCGTATCGGCGCTGTGGACGGCGTGAACAGTGGCTCGCGTTTCGGTCTGCGCGGCGCTGAAGACCTGGGCGATGGCCTGAAGGCTCTCTTCACCCTGGAAGGCGGTTTCTCGCCCAACAGCGGTGAGTCCTCGCAAGGTGGCCGCCTGTTCGGTCGTCAAGCCACCGTTGGCCTGCAAAGCGACAACTGGGGCCAACTGGACTTCGGTCGTCAAACCAATCTGGCCTCCAAGTACTTCTCCGGGATCGACCCCTCGGGCATCAGCTACGGCCAAGCCACCATGGGCACGTCGTTCAGCTCGGCCAACACCGTTCGCCTGGACAACATGGTGCTGTACCAAACCCCGTCGTTCTCGGGCTTCAAGTTCGGCGTCGGCTACTCCTTCAATGCTGACGACAACACCGCCAACAACCCCGACGCCGACGCCGCTGGCGGCGGTTTCCGCACCAACAACAACAACCGTGTTGTGACGGTGGGTGGCCGCTATCAAAATGGTCCGCTCGATGTGGCCCTGTCGTACGACAACTTCCGCCCGGACAGCAGCCGTATCAAAGGCCAATACGACACCGACAACGTTCAGGCGTACATCATCGGCGCTGCCTACGACTTCGAAGTGGTCAAGGTCTCGGCCGCTTTCGGTCAAACGTTTGACGGCTGGTTCGTCGGCACGAGCATCGATGGCTTGAGCGACGTCGACGGCACGGGTCTGGGCAGCTGGAAATTGGCTGACGGCTCGCGCGTTAATTCGTACCTGTTGGGCATCAGCGCTCCGATCGGCGGTGCCAGCAACATCTGGGCTTCCTGGCAGCGTGCTGACATCAACAACAGCCGGTTGGCAGGCGACGACGCCACGAGCAATACGTTCAGCCTGGGTTACACCTACGACCTGAGCAAGCGTACCAACCTGTACGCGATGGGTTCGTACGGCGACAACTGGGCATTCCAAGAAGACCAGCGCAGCACTGCTGTGGCGGTTGGCTTGCGCCACCGGTTCTAAGCGCGTCGCACGTCCGGCGCGGGTTGCCGAATGCACGGGTTGTCTCCGCTACCCGTCGAGTGACAACTAACCCCGCGAAGGTTTGCGCCGGACGTGTGCGTGGCTGGAAAGGAAGGGCCCCAAAAGGGCCCTTCCGCTTTTCTACAAGAACAACCGGTAGGCCGGGTTGTCGGTTTCGTTCCAGTGCGGATAGCCCAGTTCGGCCACGAAGGCCTTGAACTGTTTCTTGTCCGACGGCGGCACCTGGATGCCGATCAGGATGCGGCCATAATCGGCGCCCTGGTTGCGGTAATGGAACAGGCTGATGTTCCAGCCGGGGTTCATGGCGTTCAGGAAGCGCATCAGCGCACCCGGACGCTCGGGGAATTCGAAGCGGTACAGCAGTTCGTGGCTGGCCAGCGCCGAACGGCCGCCCACCATATGGCGCAAGTGGGTCTTGGCCATTTCATCGTGGGTGAGGTCCAGCGTATCGAAGCCGTGGCGGCGGAAATTGGCCGCGATTTTGTCGGACTCGGCCGGCGAATTGACCTGCACGCCGACGAACACATGCGCGCGCTCGGCGTCTGAAATGCGGTAGTTGAATTCCGTGACACTGCGATGCCCGACCAGTTCGCAGAACCGGCGGAAGCTGCCGCGTTGTTCGGGCATGGTGACGGCAAATACGGCTTCGCGCATTTCGCCGACCTCGGCGCGCTCGGCCACGAAGCGCAGGCGGTCGAAATTCATGTTGGCGCCACAGGCGATGGCGACCAGGGTCTTGCCCTTGAGCTTGTGCAGGGTGGCGTACTGCTTGACTGCCGCCACGGCCATGGCGCCGGCCGGTTCGAGCACGCTGCGGGTGTCCTGGAAGACATCCTTGATGGCGGCACAGATGGCGTCGGTATCGACCACCACGAAGTCGTCCACGTACTGGCGCGTCAGGCGGAAAGTTTCGGCGCCCACCATTTTGACCGCGGTGCCGTCTGAAAACAGGCCTACATCGTTGAGCTGTACGCGGCGTCCGGCGCGCACGCTGCGCAGCATGGCGTCGGAATCTTCGGTTTGCACGCCTATGATCTTGATGTCGGGGCGCAGTTGCTTCACGAATGCCGCCACGCCTGACACCAGCCCGCCGCCGCCGATGGCCACGAAGATGGCGTCGATGGGGCCGGGGTGCTGGCGCAGGATCTCCATGCCCACCGTGCCCTGGCCGGCGATCACATCGGGGTCGTCGAAGGGGTGGACGAAAGTGAGCTTCTCTTTCTTTTCCAGTGTCTGGGCGTGCGCGTGGGCATCCGAGAAGCTTTCGCCGGCCAGCACCACTTCGCCGCCCAGCCGGCGTACCGCGTCGATCTTGACCTGCGGGCTGGTGGTGGGCATGACGATGACGGCGCGGCAGCCCAGCCGGGCCGCCGCCAGCGCCACACCCTGGGCGTGGTTGCCCGCCGACGCGGCAATGACGCCGCGGTTGCGGGCGGCCGGCGTCAGGTTGGCCATTTTGTTGTAGGCGCCGCGCAGCTTGAAGCTGAACACTGCCTGGGTATCTTCACGCTTGAGCAGCACCGTGTTCGAAATTCGCTGGGACAGCAGGGGGGCGGATTCGAGGGGGGATTCGACGGCGACGTCGTAGACCTTCGAGGTCAGGATGCGTTTCAGATAGTCGGCAGACATGGTGGCGCAAACAAGCCGGGGACGGAAAAAAACAGCGTGGGGCAGGTTACCACAGGGGCCCCACCGCATCGCGGCCGTACCGGCTACACTGCCGCCCATCATGGAACAAAGCCTGCTCAATGCCGTCCACTGGCTGCTGGCACTGGTGGCCCTGCCCGAAGTCGGGCTGCCGGCCATTTTCCTGGTCAGCGTGATCTCGGCGACCTTGCTGCCGCTGGGTTCCGAGCCGGCCGTGTTCGGCTTCGTGAAACTGGTGCCCGATATGTTCTGGCCGGCGGTGCTGGTGGCCACCCTGGGCAATACGCTGGGAGGCATCATCAGCTACGCAATGGGCCTGGGCGCGCACCGGGCGTTGGAGCGCTGGCGCGACAAGCACCCGCATCCGGCCGGGGGCGAGGCTGCCCACGCTGCCGCGCACCCCGGCGGTGCCGGCGACCGCATGCGCGGCCGCTGGCATCTGCGCGCCCATGACTGGCTGCATCGCATGGGGCCGCCGGCGTTGCTGTTGTCCTGGCTGCCCGCCGTGGGCGACCCCCTTTGTGCCGTGGCGGGGTGGCTGCGCCTGGCGTTCTGGCCTTGTGTACTGTATATGGCTATCGGCAAGTTTGCCCGTTACAGCGTCATGACCGCCGGGCTGCTCTGGGTGTTTCCGCAGCCCGTCTGAGGCCGTGCCCCATAGGGGGCTGAGGCCGTGCCCCATAGGGGGCCGGGAGCCAGCTTGCACAATGTCATAAAATGATTCTTTACGGGCCTATCCCCAAGTTGTCCATGAACGCCCCCCTCGCCAGCCAAATCCTGTCCGCGGCGATTCCGCCTGCAGCCACCGCGCGTTTGCGCGAAATTCCGTACAACTACACGTCGTTTTCCGACCGGGAGATCGTCGGCCGCCTGCTGGGCGACGATGCCTGGCAGTGGTTGGCCGATCTGCGCGGCGAGCGCCGCACCGGCCGTTCGGCCCGCATGCTGTACGAGGTGCTGGGCGACATCTGGGTCGTGCGCCGCAATCCCTACCTGCAAGACGACCTGCTCGACAACCCGAAGCGGCGCAAGCTGCTGGTGGGGGCGCTGCACCATCGCCTGGGCGAAATCGATAAGCGCCGCGACCCGGATTCGCCTACGCCCGAAGGCCATGACCCGCAGCGCGACGCCAAGGTCGTGGAACTGC
>DASPIV010000268.1:0-9842 GCA_035628955.1 Bordetella sp. | reverse complement strand
GCGTCGTCGACCAACAGGCCGATGGCCAGCACCATGCCGAACATGGTCAGCGTGTTGATGGAATAACCGAATGCGGCGAGCACGCCGAAAGTGCCCAACAGCACCACCGGCACGGCCAGGGTGGGAATCAGTGTGGCCCGGAAGTTCTGCAGGAACAGATACATCACCAGGAACACCAGGATGATGGCCTCGATCAGGGTGTGGATCACGCTTTCGATCGACAGCGACACGAACGGCGACGTGTCGTAGGGATAGACCACATCCATGCCGGGCGGGAAGAATGGCTTGAGGCTGTTGATCGTGTCGCGCACCGCATCGACCGTATCCAGCGCGTTGGCGCCCGGTGCCAGCTTGATGGCCAGGCCCGAGGCGGGCTTGCCGTTGAAATAGCTGTCGATGGAATAGTTTTGCGCGCCCAGCGAGACACGCGCCACGTCGGCCAGCCGCACTTGCGAGCCGTTGGCGTTCACCTTGAGCAGGATGTCGCCGAACTCTTCAGGAGTCTGCAGGCGCGACGGGCCGATGATGGTGGCATTGAGCTGCTGGCCGCGCATCGCGGGCAAGCCGCCCAGTTCGCCCGACGACACCTGGACGTTCTGCTCTTTGACCGCGTTCATGACGTCGACCGTGGTCAGGTCGTAGGCCAGCAGTTTGTCGGGATCCAGCCAGATGCGCATGGCGTACTGCGAGCCGAATAGCTGGAAATCGCCGACCCCCGTGGTACGGCTGACCGGATCTTGCACGTTGGCCGCCACGTAGTTGGCCAAGTCTTCCTTGGCCATGCTGCCATCGGTGGAAATGAAGCCGGCCACGATCAGGAAGTTCTTGGTGGCCTTGCTGACCCGGATCCCCTGCTGCTGCACCTCGAGCGGCAATAGCGGCTGCGCCACGGCAAGCTTGTTCTGCACCTGCACCTGTGCCGTGTCCGGGTCGGTGCCCTGGGCAAAGGTCAGGGTGATGGCCATGCTGCCGTCGGAATTGCTCTCAGACGAGATGTAGTTCAGGTTGTCGATGCCGTTCATCTGCTGTTCGATGACCTGCACCACGCTGTCCTGTACCGTCTGGGCCGATGCGCCGGGATAGTTGACCCGGATGCTGATGGCCGGCGAGGCAATGTTGGGATACTGCGCCACCGGCAATTGCAGAATCGCCAGGACGCCCGCCATCATCAATACGATGGCGATCACCCAGGCGAAAACCGGCCGGTCGATGAAGAACTTGGCCATGCGGGCTCCTTACTTGACCGTGCTGGCGGCGGGCGGCGCGGCCGGGGCGGCGAACTCAGTGGCGGCCACCTCGACGCCGGGCCGCACGTTCTGCAGGCCTTGCACGATGACCTTGTCGCCGGCTTCGAGCCCGCTGGTCACCAGCCATTGATCGCCAATGGCGCGGTCCACCTTCAATACGCGCAGTTCGACCGTGTTGTCGGCATTGACCACCAACGCGGTGGGTTGGCCGCGCTGGTCGCGGGTAATGCCACGCTGCGGCGCCAGCAAGCCTTGCGGCGCCACGCCTTCGATCACGCGGGCGCGCACGAACATGCCGGGCAGCAGCTTGTGGTCGGGATTGGGAAATACCGCCCGCAGCGTGACCGAGCCCGTGCCTTCGTCGACCGTGACCTCGGAAAACTGCAACATGCCTTCGGGGCCGTATTGCGAGCCGTCGGCCAGGGTCAGGGACACCCGGGCAGCATCCTTGCCGGCTTCGCGCTGCAGCAGGCCGCTGTCCAGCGCGCTTTTCAGGCGCAGCAATTCAACGCTGGACTGGGTCACATCGACATAAATGGGATCGATCTGCTGGACGACTGCCAGCGGCCCCGCCTGGTTGGCCGTGACCAAGGCGCCTTCGGTGACCGACGAGCGGCCGATGATGCCCTCGATGGGCGACAGCACCTTGGTGTAGACCAGGTTGATGCGCGCGGTCTCGAGCGCCGCCTTGGCCGACTGCACATCAGCGGCGGCCTGGTCGCGGACAGCCACGGCGTCGTCATAGGCCTGGCGGCTGACCGCGCGGCTCTCGGCCAGCGGCTTGTAGCGCTGCACCAGCAGCGCGGCGGTCTTCAGTTGCGCCTGCGCGCGCGCCAGGGCAGCTTTCTGGCTGTCGTAGCTGGCCTGGTACAGGGCGGGGTCGATCTGGTAGAGCTGCTGGCCGGCCTGGACCTCGCCGCCTTCGGTGAACAGGCGTTTCTTGACGATGCCATTGACCTGCGGACGGACTTCGGCCACCCGATACGCCGCCGTGCGGCCGGGCAGTTCGGTGGTCAGTGATACGGGCCGCGTGGACAGCGTCACCACGCCCACTTGCGGCTTGCCCGCGGCAGGCGCTTCCGGGCCCTTGCCGCAACCCGCTACGGCCACCGCCGCCGCCATGATGGTCAATACGGCGGCGCCACGCCGCAGTCCGTTATGGTTCTTCATATGATCCTTTTCCAGCTGTGCATGCTGCACTGCGCAATGCGCCATTTTGCTTTATCCCAATTCAGAAACAAAGTAGCCAAAGTCGAAAACATCATCCCGAATATGGGACAATTGATGATCATGTTTATCGGATGTCCGCCATGAAACGGCTGCAGGGCATGGAGTTTTTCGTCGAAGTGGCCAAGACCTGCAATTTCGGCCGGGCCGCCGGCAACCTGGGCATGCCCAAGTCGACCGTGTCGCGCCAGGTAGCCGAACTGGAACGTTCGCTGGGGCTGCAGTTGCTGAGCCGTACCACGCGCAGGGTCGAGCTTACCGAGGCCGGCAAGCTTTATTTCGAGCGCTGCCAGCGCATCGTCGCCGAGGCGCAGGTGGCCCATGAAGAACTGCAGAAGCTGGTGGAAACGCCTTCGGGGCCGCTGCGGGTCAACATGCCTGCCGACTTTGGCACGGATTTCCTGGCCGAAGCCTTTATGGAGTTTTCTCAACGCTATCCCGAAGTGACGTTCTACCTGGATCTGGCCAGTCCCGAACATGCCGGGCGCGTATTCCAGAGCTGTGATATTTCGATCGAGATCGGCGCCCTGCCCGACTCGACCCAGATCGCGCGCCTGCTGGGCCGCCTGTCGGCTTACCTGTATGCCTCGCCCGACTACCTGAAGCGCCACGGCATGCCGCAACACCCCAGTGACCTGACCCGCCATGAATGCCTGGAGTTCCGCGCCGACAACGGCCGCGTCACGCGCTGGCCCTTGGCGCGCGGCGATGAACGCGTGGAAATCACGCCCGGCAACCGGTTTTCGGTCAACAGCGTGGCCATGGTGCGCAGCCTGGCCTCGCTGGGTGCTGGCATTGCCGTCCTGGCGCCGGCCCAGAGCGTGCGCCAGGACGTGGAACAGCAACGCCTGCAGCGTGTGCTGCCCGAATGGCGGGCAGGCCCGTTTCCCGTCTACGCCGTGACCGACACACGGCTGCTACCGGCCAAGACCCGGATATTCATCGAATTCCTGATGGAGCGGCTGCGCGACGGCAAACTGGCGCCACAGGATAACTCCCTGCTGCTGATCTGAAGCCGTGGCGGAAATGGACTGAAACAGATGTGCCCCGGTGGCGAACCCGGAGCTTGCCCTAGAAACTCTCGCCGTCGCGCAGGTAGCGCCATTGGCCCAGCGGCAGGTCGGCCAGCTTGATGTGGCCGATACGCACCCGTTTCAGGCCCAATACCTTCAGGCCCACCAGTTCGCACATGCGGCGGATCTGCCGCTTCTTGCCTTCGCGCAGCACGAAACACAATTGATCGGCATTCTGCCAGCGCACCTGGGCCGGCCGCAGCGGCTTGCCATCCAGGGACAAGCCATGGTTCAGCAACGCCAGGCCGGCGGCGTCGAGCCGGCCCTGCACGCGCACCAGGTATTCTTTATCGACGTCAGAGTCTTCGCCGATCAGTTGGCGGGCGATGCGGCCGTCTTGCGTCAGTACCAGCAAGCCTTGCGAATCGATGTCCAGCCGCCCGGCCACGGCCAGCCCCTGCAGATGCGCGCGCGTGAAACGCAGCGGCGAGCGGTCGTGCGCATGGCGCGAGCGCGCGTCGACCAGCGCGACCGCCGGCGTATAGCCTTTTTCGGCCTGGCCGGACACATAGCCTATGGGCTTGTTGATCAGGATGGTGACGCGTGCCGTCTGTTGCGCCTGTGCGGCGCGCTCGAGCGTGATGACCTGATCCGGAAAGGCGCGCGCGCCCAATTCGGCCACTACCAGGCCGTCGACCTTGACCCAGCCGCGTTCGATATAGCTGTCGGCCTCGCGGCGCGAACAGAGGCCGCGTTCGGCCATCAGCTTCGAGATTCGTATTTTTTCCATACTTTGCATCACTGCCACTGGACTCGATTCGAGCCCGGATGATTTACCATGACGGCATCCATGAAAATCGCCAGATCGGCCACTGCAGCGCCTCGCCAGACGGAAAGCGTCGGCGGGGCACAGAGCATATTCCGCGTGCTTCGCATACTGAAGTACGTGGGTTCGGCGCCTGCCCGTGGCGTCGGCCTGACCGAGGTCGCACGCGACACCGGCCTGACGGCCCCTACGGCGCACCGCATGCTGAGCGCCTTGCTGCAGGAAAGTTTCTTGACATTGAACCCCAGGCTGAAGACCTATAGCCTGGGGCGCGAATCCTATATTTTAGGCCTGGCCGCCGAAAGCCGTTACGGCATCAAGGCGTTTGCCGAAATGGCGGTGCGCCAATTGGCCGAACATACCGGCGATACCAGCTTCTTGTCGGTACGTTCCGGCAACGAAGCGGTCTGCCTCGATCGCAAGACAGGCGACTTCCCGATCAAGATCCTTACCCTTGAAGTGGGCCATCGCCGGCCGCTCGGTGTGGGTGCAGGCAGCCTGGCGCTGCTGGCCTTCCTGCCACAGGAAGAAATCGAACGGGTATTGGAACGCTATGACGCCTCGGCCAGTCCCGATCTGCCTTCGGCCGAGACACTGCGCGCCGATATTGCAATGGCGCGCAAGCACGGCTATGCCTTGAATCCGGGGCGCATCATTCCCGACATGGTGGGCGTGGGCGTACCGGTCTATGACCGCGAACAACGCGTCGTCGCCGCCCTCAGCGTGGCCGCGATCCGTTCGCGGCTGTCGGGCGCGCGGCTCAAGGACGTGGTGGCCGCGCTACAACGTGCAGCGCTGCAGTTGTCGGCCGACCTGAGCCCGCGCGCCATGCTTTCGGAATGAACCGGCCTAGCGCCCTGCGCAGGCCTTGCCGCCGTCCACCGGCAAGCACACTCCGGTAATGTACTTGGCATCGTCGCTGGCCAGGAACAGCGCCGCATGGGCCACGTCCCAGGCATCGCCCATGTGCCCCATGGGGCTGGCCGCATTGCGGCGGCGACGCATTTCTTCGATATCGTCGAACTGCCCGACGATCTGGCGGTAGATCAGGGGCGTGTCGATCACGCCGGGCAGCACCGCATTGACACGGATGCCGTCGGGCGCGTAGCGCACTGCCATGGCGCGCGTCAGGTGGTTCAAGCCAGCCTTGGCCGCGTAGTACGAGGTATAGGGATACGTATTGACCTGGATAGAAGCAAGCGACGAGATATTGACGATGCTGCCGTGCCCCTGCTGCACCATCGAGGGCAGTACATGCTTGCAGGTCAGGAAGACGCCGGTCAGGTTGGTATCGATGACCCGGTGCCAGCTTTCCTCGGAGGCCTCGACCGGATCTCCCATCTCGGTAATGCCGACATTGTTGTGCAGCACGTCGATACGCCCCTCGGCGCGCAGGACGGCCTGGACTGCCTGCGCGATCTGCCCGGACAGGGTGACGTCGGCCACCAGCGCCGTACAGCGGCCACCCTCTTCGAGTATTACCCGCCGGGTCTCTTGGGCCGCCGCTTCATCCCGATCGACCGCATAGACGCGCGCGCCTTCGCGGGCATAAAGCGCCGCAGCCGCCTTGCCGTTGCCCCAGCCCGGCCCGGAGGATCCGGCGCCGAACACGATTGCGACCTTGTCTCGTACCCTGCCGACCATGCCCCGGCCTCCGTCAATCGATCGATATCTTCGCGAACTCGGCCACCTTCTTCCATTTGGCCACATCCGCCTTGATCATTTCGCCAAATTGCTCGGGTGTATCGGCCACGACATAAGCCCCCACCGCCGCATACTTGGCCCGCACTTCGGGATCGGACAAGGCCTTGACGGCCGCCTGGTTGAGCTTGGCCAGCACATCGGCAGGCAGGTCCGCCGGCGCGAGCACCCCGTTCCACATTTCGGCGTCGTAGTCGGCCAGGCCGATCTCGGCGAATGTGGGCACGTTGGGCAGTTGTTCCAGCCGGCTCTTGGCGGCCACCACGATTGCCCGCAGATTGCCCGCCTGGATATGCGGCATGGACGATGCGGCGGTATCCCAGAGAATCGGCACCTGGCCCGCGATGACGTCATTCAAGGCCGGGCCGGTGCCGCGGTAAGGCACGTGCATGATGTCCAGGCCGGACAGCGATTTGTAGTATTCCATCGCCATGTTGGTAGCGCCGCCATTGCCCGACGATGCATACGAGTACTTGCCCGGCGCGGCCTTGATCAAGGCCGCGAACTCGGCATAGTCGCGCGCGGGAAAATCCTTGTTGACGACGATGACGCCAGGCACGCGGATGATCTGTGTAATGGGCGTGAAGTCTTTTACGGCGTCATACGGCAGATTCTTGTATACGGCGGGATTCGTGCCATTGGTGCTTGAAGTGCCCAGCAGCAGCGTATAGCCATCGGCCGGCGCGGCAGCCACCGACCTCGACCCTACGCTGCCACCGGCACCGGCCCGGTTTTCCACCACCACAGGCTGGCCGATGGTCTTGGACAGCGCATCGGCAAAGATGCGGCCCACGACGTCCGACGTGCCGCCGGGCGGAAACGGCACCACCAGCCGGATCGGCTTGTCGGGATAAGCCGCCTGGGCGGCCGTTCCGGCACCCAGCCCAAAAGTCATGACACCGGCCAGCAAGGCCGTGGCGAATCGAGGTGTTTTCATGGGTTTGTCTCCTGTGGGCTCGTCTTGTTATGCGGACTGGCGGCAGGCCGACGACACCTGCCCTGCCAGGAAATCAGGCGATACGATCGCCCGGCTTGATCTTGGCGGCACGGCTATCCACCCCCGGCAACATATGGGCGGGATCGCGCGTCACCACCACGTCCAGCACCGTGGGCCGGTCGCGGCAGGCATAGCCGGCCTGCAAGGCCGCGGCAATCTGGCCGGGATGCTCGACCCGGATACCCTGGCAGCCCAGCGCCTGGGCCACCGCGGCATAGTTGGTGTCAGCCAGGTCGGAAGACTGATAGCTGCCCTGGCCATACATCAGATGCTGCAGCGCCTTGATATAGCCGGAGGCGGCGTTGTTCACGACAATAAGCGTGAACGGCAGCTTCATGCGCACAGCGGTTTCCAGCTCGCCCAGCGACATGTTGCAGCCGCCGTCGCCGGTCAGGCTGACCACCGTGCGGCCCGGGGCTGCCGCAGTCGCGCCGATTGCACCGGGAATGCCGTAACCGATGGACGCGAAGCCGCGGTCGGGCACAAAGCCGCGGCCGGCGCGCTTGGTGTCGAACAACAGGCCTCCCCAGTGTGCGGCAAAGCCGCCGTCGGCAACCAGAATGCCGTCCGCGGGCAGCGAGATGTTGATTTCGTTCAGCAGGCGCGCCATGCCTATGGGAGCCTCGTCGGACTCGAGCCTGGCCTGCACGGAATCGCGCCAGGTGCGCATGGCTGCCGCGACTTCGTCCTGGTAGGCCGTGCGCCGGTCGGCGCCCGCCGTGGCGCGCAATGCGGCGGCCAGGTCCTGCAGCGTGGCCTGCACGTCGCCCCACAGGCGCACCTGCGGCGCAGTGGTGCGGTCGAATTCCTCGGCCACGATATCGAGGTGGATGATGGGCACGCCGGCCGGCAACAGGTCGTAGCGGCGGGTAGCCACTTCACCCAGCTTGCAACCCACCACGAACAGGCAGTCCGACCGGGCAATCAGGTCGTTGGCAATGCGGCTGTAGCGGCCGAACAGCCCCGCGCTCAAGGGGTCCGAGCAAGCGATAGCGCCCTTGCCCGTCATGGTGTGCGCCACCGGAATACCGAATTCCCTGGCGAAGTCCTGTACCTGCGCGGCGGCGTCGCTCAGGTGCACGCCTCCACCGCACAACATTATTGGCCGGCGCGCCGCGGCCAACAGGCGCGCCGCGGCGGCCAGGTCATCGGTTGCCGGACGGCAGCGCAGCGCCGGGATGCGCCGGTAAGCCGCGCAGGACGTAAAGCAGGCCGGATCGAAAACATGAGTCTCGTGGGCAATGTCTTCGGGCACGTCCAGCACTACCGGCCCGGGACGCCCTCCCGTGGCAACGGCGAAGGCGCGGCGTACCAATTCCGGGATACGCTCGATTTTCTCGACCCGCAGCACTTCCTTGACCACCGGACGCAGGACTTCCAGTTGGCGTGCCTCCTGGGTCATGTTCTTCCAGGCATGCAGACGATGCGCGTCGCCCACCAGCGCCACCAGCGGCGTGCCCGCGTTGTAGGCCTCGGCCAGGCCGGTTACCAGGTTGGTGGCGCCAGGGCCGAGCGTGGCGTCGCAGACGGCCGGCCGGCCACGCACCTTGGCGTATGCATCGGCGGCAAACACGCCGCAACGCTCATCATTGATCAGGTGGTGGTTCAGCCCCAGGCGCCGCACGGCGTCATAGAACGGCAGCAGTTGAAAGCCGCCCATGCCGAACAGCAATTCGACCTCATGCGCGGCAAACATGCGCGCGATCGCTTCCCCACCCGTGATTTCCAATGTTTCAGCCATTCTTTTCCTGCTCCTGCCGATTGTGCCGCCCCGTCGCCAGGGCATCGATAAATGGTTTGATGGGGGTGCCCGGGCGGGCTCCCAGTTCACGCGCGCGCGCATTGGCACAAGAGATGACGCCATCTTCGTAGCAAGAGCGTGCGCTGCCGATGCGGGCGCTGTACGCCGACACGGTCAATCCGGCAATGCCGCGCGCCTGCAATGAACCCAGGCGGCTGGCCCCGGCGCCATCTTTGCCCAGGCCTGCATCGCTGAACGACACCATGAACACCGCGGGGCCCACTCCATCGCTGCCGGTACTGGCCAGCATCTCGCCGTGCGAAGCGGTAACGGCGATAGCACCCGTATCACCAGGCTCCAGCAACGAAACTGAATCCAGGCCGATCGCCGAGCCGCCTTGGGGTACTGGCAGCAGCAGCCGCGACTCGTACGCCTCGGCGGGCGTGGCCGATGCCAGCGGGGCGGCGCACAGTTGCGCCGCACACTCGGCCACCGTCTGGCCCGCCACGCAGCCCAATGCGGCAGCCAGGGCATTGACATAGCTGATGACGCCGTTGCGAGCCATGTCGGCGCCATCGCCGATGCGCGCGCTGCGATAGTCGACGGCGGCCGCCGCAACCCCCCATTGCTGTAGATACGGCAAGGCGGCTATGCCGGCCGCATCGCGCCCCACCCCGGCATCGTTGAAGATCACGGCCCGCACCCCGCCACGCGCCGCGCAGTAGCCGGCGTAGGTGCCTCCGTGCGAGCCCGCTATCACTACCCGCCCCCGGTGCGCGCTGGCCAGCTTGGTGATGCTGTCGAGTACCACCCAGGGGCCGGTCGACTCTATTAATTCCATATTATGGATACGTCCTGATATCACGCTCGGATTGCCTTGGCATGGTTTGCGCTCGCATCGGCATTAAGCCAGAATTTCAGGCTTTTTGATGCATAGCCATTCTATGTTCGGTGTATTCCAGAGCTCAATATTCAATCCATATTATGGAATCTATTTTTTTATTGCCGTGCCGCAAAGGCCTGGACAGCGGCTTGGCATAATAGACACCCATGAAAGTCTTTGCTCCCCTGGCGCCCGGTTGGCTGCCTG
>DASPIV010000267.1:0-3066 GCA_035628955.1 Bordetella sp. | reverse complement strand
ACGTGCGGCTCGCTGTTCCTGGCCTTGAAAGAGGCCATCAGCATCCGCGCGCCCAGATAGATCAGGTAAGCCGCGCCAGCCAGGCGAATGGTTTCATAGAGCCAGAACAACTCCTTGATAAGCAATCCGAATCCCAGGATGGCCAAGCTTGCCCAGACGACTACCGCGCAAGCGATGCCCAGGCCGACGAACATGCCGGATCGCCGGTCATTCAAGGCATGGGAAGTGACCGCCACGAAGTCCGGCCCGGGGCTGATGCAGGCCAGGAGAACAATGCCGGAGAGCGTGAGCAATTGAGACAGGTATTCCATGAATCCAACTCAGGACGTTATGGATCGGAACTCGGCAATAGGCCAGCCGACGTATATGGAACCTTACCATCGCCATAGAACCGCTTGCGCGTGACACTAAGGTTGCAGCGGCTGCCGGCCTCAGAGCAGTGAGCGCCTTGGGGTCGAGAGCGGCCGTGCCCGTCAAGAGGATTTCTCCCGCCCCCGCACCTCTTTACGAGCAGACTGAAACGACTTGGGCCGAACAGCCGCGCCATGTCGATGTCCAGCGCGCCGCCGAGCTTGAGCACCTTTTCGTAGCTAGGCGCGATCTGGCCACGCTCCTTGCGCGCCTTGCGCAGCTTGGCGTCCAGCACTTTGTGCCGGCCACGGTCATTTATCTGACATTATCTATAAATTAAGATATGACATCTACTAATATCTATGGATGAATATGACACTCCCGATCCTCCATACCCTGGAAACTCTGTACCGCGACAAGGCCACCCACCGCTACGGCCTGGCGGATGTATCCCAGCTGCAGCACGCGCTGCAATCGGCCGCACTGGCGGAACGCAACGGCGAGCCGGCCAATGTGATTGCCGCCGCGCTGTTGCACGACGTGGGCCATATGATCCACGGCCTGGGCGAGAACCCCGCGGCACAGCGCGTTGACGATACCCATGAAGAGCGTGCGGCCGCCTGGCTTGACCCGCATTTCGGAGCCGACGTGGTCGAGCCCATCCGTCTGCACGTGGCGGCCAAGCGTTACCTGTGCGCGATGGATCACACGTATTTCGGCAAGCTGGCCAGCGATTCCGTACGCTCGCTGGCTCTGCAGGGCGGGCCGATGTCGGCCGAAGAGGTGGCGCAGTTCGAGCGCCTGCCGTACTTTTCGGAAGCCGTGCGCCTGCGGCGCTACGATGACCAGGCGAAAGATCCGGCCATGCGGACGCCGCCTTTCGCCTACTTTCTGGCGTGCGTGGAAGGCGCGCTCAGCCGCGCATAACGGCGGTCGTCAGCCCGGAACGCGTGTCGGCACCTTTGCGTGTACGGCGTGTTCCAACAGGGCGTTGATGGCGGGGATGTCGGCGCCTTCCTTCAGCGTTACCGCGTACACCCCGCCTACTACCGATGTGCCGCCCAGCGTCATCTGGTGCAGGCGGATGTCGCTCTGGACTTCTCCTTCCAGCAGCATGCCGGTGCCCAGGCCGGCGGCCACGGCTTCGATCACCGCTTCGCGGCTACCCACTTCCAGGCGGACGCGGGGCGTCAAGCCTTTTTCCTGCATGGCGGTCTCTAGCAGCTTGCGCGTCATGGAGCCCTGCTCGCGCATCACCAGCGGATGCTCCGCCAGTTCCGCAATATGGATTTCCCCACGCGCCTTGCCAGCGGCGCTTACCGGCACGCATGCCATCAGGCGCTGGGGAAACAGCAGGGTGCAGCGCATGTTCGACACCGGTTCTTGCAGGGTCATGACGGCGACATCAATGCGGCACTGGGTCAGGTCGTCGATAAGCTCGGACGTGTTGCCTATGGTGGTGCGGATGCCGATGGCGGGCTGGGCCGCCATGAAGCTGGCCAGCAAGGGCATGGCGAACGCCGGCGTGGACGTGCCGATGGCCAGGCTACCGCGTTCTAGTTGCTGCATGTCGCGCGCATAGGCTTCCAGCCCATCCAGCCGGCTGAGAATCTGCCGGGCGCGCAAGAAGACCTCGCGTCCCGCCTCTGTCAGCTTGATGCGCGGGCGCCGGTGCAGCAGCAAGACACCGCAGCTTTGTTCCAGATTGGTCAGTTGTATGGACACGGTGGGCTGAGCCACGCCCAGTTGCGCGGCCGCCTGCGAAAAGCTGCCGGTTTCCGCAATGGCAACGAAGGCGCGCAACACCCCGGGGGTGATGCTGGCTTCGCGCTTCGGGCCCGCCTTGTCAGCGGCGGCTTCCAGATCGTCTTTCATGCGCACGCGTTCATCCGCCTGTCACAAAATCTCAGCATCATACATTTGTGTTTATAAATAAATTCTGATTGTTTATAGATTATTTAATTCGCCATGGGGGCGCTTGAACTGGTCCCGATGTTACTTCATACCCATTACAGACCCGACATCATGCAGCGACGCACCTTTCTTGCCGTTATCCCCGCCTCTCTGGCCGGCACCGCCTTCCGCGTACCCGCGATGGCGGAAGAAGTCCTTCCCGTCTACAACCTGGTGGGCACGTTCATGAACTGGAACGTGATCGTGGACGCCTATGCCCGCAAAACGGGCATACGGCCCACGCTAGGCTTGCGCAGCGGTTCCAGTCCTGCGCTAGTGGCCATGAGGCTGGAATCAAAGCATCCGCAGGCCAGTGCCGCGTATTGGTCGCTGGACATTGCGGTGGATGCGAAGAGGGAAGGCGTGACCGCGCCGTACTTCCCGCAGGGCATCGACATCGTGCCGGCGGATCTGAAGGATAAGGAAGGGCACTGGTGGGCTATAGCCTCCACCAACGTCATCATCGGGGTCAATGACAAGGTGCTGGCCGAGCGCGGCATCAAGCCGCCCACTAGCTTCGCGGACCTGATCAAGCCGGAATACAAGGGCCTGGCGGCATGCATGGACCCCACCTGGTCCGGCACAGCGTCGGTTTTCATGTACGGCATCAATTTTGTGCTGGGCGGCACCAAGACGGATTTCCGCCCCGGCATGCGCTGGTTGAAGGCGTTCGCGGCCAACGGGCAGCAGTTCCGGAGCGAACTGGTGTCGCCCCGTTTGGCACTGGGCGATGCCGCCATCACGGTGGACGCGGAAGGCGGC
>DASPIV010000266.1:0-2044 GCA_035628955.1 Bordetella sp. | reverse complement strand
GGCCACCGTCTGGCCCGCCACGCAGCCCAATGCGGCAGCCAGGGCATTGACATAGCTGATGACGCCGCTGCGGGCCATGTCGGCGCCATCGCCGATGCGCGCGCTGCGATAGTCGACAGCGGCCGCCGCAACCCCCCATTGCTGCAGATACGGCAAGGCGGCTATGCCGGCGGCATCGCGCCCCACCCCGGCGTCGTTGAAGATCACGGCCCGCACCCCGCCACGCGCCGCGCAGTAGCCGGCGTAGTCGCCTCCGTGCGAGCCCGCTATCACGACCCGCCCCCGGTGCGCGCTGGCCAGCTTGGTAATGCTGTCGAGTACCACCCAGGGGCCGGTCGACCCTATTACTTCCATATTATGGATATATTCTGATATCACGCTCGGATTGCCTTGACATGATTTGCGCTTGCATCGGCATTAAGTCAGTATTTCAGGCTTTCCCGTTGCATAAGCATTCTATGTTCGGCGTATTCCAGAGCTCAATATTCAATCCATATTATGGAATCTATTTTTTGATTGCCGTGCCGCAAAGGCCTGGACAGGGGCTTGGCATAATAGACACCCATGAAAGTCTTTGCTCCCCTGGCGCCCGGTTGGCTGCCTGCCGTTCCTCCTTCGTTGTCGTCCGCCCACAAATATTGGCTGATGCGCCCCGGCGCCCTGACCGCCGGCTTGCGCAAGCTGGGCAGTGTGCAACTGCGCGTACTGCGTGAATATGCCCAGGGCGCGTCCGCCGACGAAGCCCGTGGCATGGGTATCGCACCGGCCAGTCCGGTCTGGGTGCGCGAGATCCTGATGTCGGTCGACGGCGTGGACAGTGTGGTGGCGCGCAGCCTGACGCCGCTGGCCGCTTCGCACGGCACTTGGCAAGGCATGCGGCGGTTGCGCACGCGTCCGCTGGCCGACATGCTGTACCACGATCGCAGCATCGAACGCTCGGCCTTCGCATGCCGGCGCCTGGCCTGGCCCGTGCCCTTTCATGCCACGGCGCGCGCCGTGGACCCCAGGCCGGCTGCCGGCGCCGCACTGTGGGCACGCCGCTCGGCCTTCTGGCGCCAGGGGCAGCCGCTGCTGGTGGCCGAATGCTTCCTGCCCGCCTTCTGGACCGATGTCGAGCGGCACCCGGCGCGCTGAGCCGCCTACCCTGGCGGCGTAGGCAGGCCAGGCGGCGGGAATAGGGGCATAATCCCCGCTTCCTTCCTGCGCGCAGGTTCCCATGACCGCCACCGAGTCTACGCATGTCCGCCGCAATGCCCGAATACTGAGCGTCGCCCAGGCACTGGGAGGCGCCAGCCCCGCCATTATCATTTCGCTGGGCGGGCTGGTGGGCCAGGCGCTGGCTACGCAGCCCGCGCTGGCCACCGTTCCGGTCAGCCTGTTTCACCTGGGATTGGCGCTGGGCACCATACCGGCCGCCATGCTGATGCGCCACTATGGCCGCCGCACCGGCTATTTGCTGGGCGCGGTATTGGGCATGTTGGGCGGGCTGGTGGCGGCCTACGGCATCTGGGCCGGATCATTCATGCTGTTTTGCGCGGGCACGGCGCTGGCCGGCCTTTACGCTTCGTACGTGCAAAGCTACCGCTTCGCGGTCATCGATGGCGTGGCGCCCGAGCGCCGCGCACGCGCCATATCGTGGATCATGACGGCGGGCCTGTTCGCGGCGGTGATCGGCACGCAAACCGTCATCTGGACCCGCGATGCGCTGCCCGTGGCGCCTTTTGCCGGCAGCTTCCTGTCGCAGGCCGCGCTGGCCCTGCTGGCGCTGGCCGTGCTGAGCCGCCTGCGGCCGGTACCCGTGGCAGCAGCCGATCCGCAGCACAGCGGCGGCCGGCCGCTGAGCGAGATCGCGCGTCAGCCGCGCTTTATCGTGGCCGTGGTGGCGGGCATGGTGTCGTACGGCCTGATGAGCCTGGTGATGACGGCCGCCCCTATCGCCATGGTGGGTTGCGGACACACGGTGGGCGAGGCGGCACTGGGTATTCAGTGGCACGTACTGGCCATGTACATGCCCAGCTTCTTCACCGGCCGCCTGATCGAGCGC
>DASPIV010000265.1:0-18855 GCA_035628955.1 Bordetella sp. | reverse complement strand
CCCCTGGGGGGTTCCCCGATAGAGCCTGCACGACAGGTGCCTTGTGCCACAATCGCGCCATGATCGCCATTGCGGCGCAGGCACTATCCGGGTAATACGTGATTCACCTCATCCACACCGCCGACTGGCAGATCGGCCGGCAATACGGCCAGTTCGACACCGATGACGCCGCCATGCTGGCCGAGGCCCGCTATCAGGCCGTGGCCCGCATCGCCGCCCTGGCGGCCGAGCGCCGTGCCGATGCGGTGCTGGTGGCGGGCGATGTGTTCGATACGCAGGCCGTGTCCGACCGCAGCATCCGCCGCCTGTTCGACGCACTGGCCGCCTACGCCGGCCCCTGGGTAATGATCGCCGGCAACCACGACGCCGCGCTGGCCGACAGCGTGTGGTCGCGCGCGCACCAGTTGGGCTGCATCGGCGCCAATGTGCATGTGCCGCTGCGGCCCGGCGTGGTCGACCTGCCGGACCTGAACCTGGCGGTACTGGCTGCGCCCCTGACACAGCGCCACACCTACGACGACACTACGGCCGTCTTCGACGCGCTGGCCACGGCGCCAGGCCGTGCGCGTGTCGGCCTGGCGCATGGCAGCGTGGCCGGGCGGCTGCCCGATGCGGTGGATTCGGCCAACCCGATCGCGGCCGATCGGGTCCAGCGGGCCCGGCTCGATTACCTGGCATTGGGCGATTGGCATGGCTGCCTGCGGATCGACGCCCGCACCTGGTACGCCGGTACGCCCGAACCGGACCGCTTTCGCGCCAACGCGTCGGGCAGTGTCCTGGACGTGCGGCTGCCGGGCAGTGGGGGCGAACCGCTGGTCGAGGTCTTGCCGGTGGCGCGCTATCGATGGGCGCAATGGGCCGAATCGCTGTCCCTGCCGTCGGACGCCGAATCCCTGGCGCATCGCTTGCAGGACGTGGGCGCCGACGACGTGCTGCGGCTCGAGCTGTCCGGGCAGTTGCCGCTCGAGGCCTGGGATACCCTGCAAGCAGCTATCGCCCGCGCAGCCGCGCGCACGCGCGCCTTGCTGCTCGATACCGCCGGCTTGTCGCTGGCACCCGATACGCAGGATCTGGCCGCCCTGGGCGCAAGCGGATACGTGGCTGACGTGGCCGCGCAATTGCAGGCGCTGCAAGACGACCCGGTCCAGGCCGCGGCCGCCAGGCATGCGCTGCGGCTGCTGGTGCAGTTCCAGCGCGAACGCACGGAGTCGCCATGAAGCTGCGCCGCATCGCGCTGGAAGAATTTCGCAAGTTCCACGGGCTTGTCGTCCTGGATGACCTGGCCGATGGCCTGAACGTGATTGCCGGGCCGAACGAGGCCGGCAAGAGTACTTTCGTGGCCGCCATCCGCGCCGCCTTCCTGGAACGCTACAAGACGACCAAGGTGGCCGGACTGGCGCCGTGGGGCATGCAGGGCGCACGGCCGTCGGTCGAGATCGCCTTCGAGCACGGCCAGCATCGCTATGTGCTGCGCAAGGCCTTCCTCAGCCGCGCGCGCTGCGAATTGCTGGTCGACGATGGCGCCGGGCGCCACGAGGGCGAGGCCGCCGAAAACGCGCTGGCCAGTTTGCTGGGCTTCGAGTTTCCGGCCAAAGGGCATAGCCGTCCCGAACACGGCGGCATACCCGGGCTGCTCTGGATCCAGCAAGGCGAAGGGCAGAACCTGGCCGAGCCCGCGGGCCACGCGCAAGTGCATCTGCGTGATGCGCTGACGCGCCTTACCGGCGAACTGGCCTCGGCCGATGGCGATTATCTCTACGAACGGGTCGAGGCGGAACGTGCCGCGCTGCGCGACGCGCGCAGCGGCCGGCCCAAGGGTCCTTATAAAGAGGCCGAAGACGCCAGTCAGCGTGCCGCGCAGGCGGCCGACACGCTGGCCGCGGCCAAACGGGCGCTGGACGCCGATGTCGATCGCCTGGCCGCGTTGCGCCGCGATTACGACAAAGCCCAGCAAGAACAGCCCTGGCTCGACTTCGAGCAGCGCGCCGCGCAGGCGCGGGCACGCTTGGCCGACATCGGCCGTGAACGCGAGGCGCTGGCGGGTTTGCAGCGCGAACTGGCGCAGGCCGAGGACACGCTGGGCCTGCTGCATGAGCAGGTCGAGCGCGACCAACGCGATGGCGTGGCGCTGCGCGAGCTGCAAATCCAGGCGGAAACGGCCGCTGCCGACCTGGCGCCGGCCCGCGCCGCGCTGAAGCGGGCACTGCAACTGCAACAGCAGGGCGCCGAGCGCCTGGCGCACTGCAACGCGCAGGTTGCGGCCGCGCAGCAGGCGGCCCAGCGGCGCGATTGCGATGAGCAACTGGCGCGGCTCGAGAGCGAACTGCGGCGCACTGATGATGCAATCGCCCAGGCCGGCCAACTGGCGCAGCAGATCCAAGCCTTGCGGCGCGCGGCCGCCAGCCTGGCAATGGATGAAAGCGGCTTGCAGGCTTTGCGTCAACTGGAGCAGCGCCTGGCGCGGTTGCAGATGCAGCAGCACGCCGGGGCGACACGGCTGCACCATCGCCTGATATCCGGCCAGCAAGTGGAACTGGATGGTGCCGCCCTGGCCGGCGAGGGCGATGTGCTGCTGGCCGAAACCGCCGAATTGCATATTCCGGGTGTCGGCACCTTGCGTATCGAGCCGGGCGGGCAAGATCTGCCCGCCGTGTTGAGTGCATTGCAGGCGGCGCGTACCGAGCGCGAGACGATGCTGGCCCGGCTCGACGTGGCCAGCCTGGCCGACGCCGAGGCGCGTGCCGCTGCCCACGAACAAGCGCACCGCGACCTGGAGGTGGCGCGCCAGCACTTGCGGATCCAGGCGCCTGAGGGCATCGAGGCCTTGCAGGCGGCGCAGTCCCTGGCCCGGGAGCGGCGCATGCTGCTCCTGGCGCTGCGTGCCAGCCTGCCCGAAACCGCCCAGCCGCCCGATCTGGTACAGGCGCAGCAGGGGTTGCGCATGGCGGCGGCCGAAGCCGAACATGCCACGCAGGGGGTGGCTGCCGCGCGTACGGCACTGGATACGCAACAGGCCCGCAGGCAGGTGCTGCAGGCGCAATGGACGGCCCGCCAGGGTGAGTTCACGGCGGCCGGACGCGCCGAGCAGCGCGAACAGCGCGGCGCCAAGCTGGTCGAGGCACGGGCGCGGCGCGATACGCTTGCGCAGCGCTGCCAGGCGGCACAAGCGGCCTGGCAGGCGCACCAACCGGAACTCATCGAACAGGATGCGCAGCGCCTGGAACAATCGGCGGTGCTGGCGCGCGACGTGCAGCAACGCCGCCACGCGGAATTGCTGCAATTGCAGGGCAAGCTCGAGCAAGCCCAGGCGCAAGGCATGGGCGAACAACTGCTGCAGGCACAAGCCGACGCACAGCGTCTGGCGCGCCGGCGCGACGAGTTCGCCACCCGGGCGCAGGCGCTGGATCTGCTGTGGCAGTTGCTGGGCGAACGCCGCGCCGCCGCGACGCAGCGCTTGCTCGATCCGCTGGCACGCCGCCTGCAACATTATGTGGGCCTGCTGTTTCCCGGCGCGCAGTGGCGCCTGGACGATGCGCTGATGCCCGCCGCGCTGGCGCGCGGCAACGGCGACGACGCAATCGAGGCGCTCAGCTTTGGCACCCGCGAACAGCTGGGCGTGCTGGCGCGCCTGGCCTATGCCGACTTGCTGCGACAGGCCGGCCGTCCGACCTTGCTGGTGCTCGATGACACGCTGGTGCATGCAGATGACGGCCGCCGCGAGCTGATGAAGCGCGCGCTGTATGACGCGGCCTCGCGGCACCAGGTACTGTTGTTCACCTGTCATGCCGACGCCTGGCAGGACATGGGGGTAGGCGTGCGGGCTATCCCCGCCGCCTAGGTTCCAGTAGCTCGGCCCTTCGTCTGACTCCCCGTAGGGGTGTCAGACGAAGGGCCGCGCCATTGGACCTGCAGCGGGCCTGGAAGAAGATATTTTTCTTCAGAACAGGTCTTCCGAGTGCCTTTCGCCACCGCAGAGCGGCATGAGGCGCATTCATGCTCCGTGCGAACCTTACAAGAATCTGATATTTTTCGGGGTGGATTCCTGGCCGGCTGTGTCGACGCCCTGGCGCCGCAGTCGCGGCGCCGCTGCAACGGCGCGCCATGCCGGGCTTCCGAGTAACATCATCCCGGCTTTATGCTTGCCTCAAGCCCACGAGACAAGTTGCCGGCCCTCCCGGAACGCCATGTCGCTGATTCTTATCCTCGCTCTGCCGTTTGTCGGCAGCCTGTGCGCCGCGCTGCTGCCGTCCAACGCCCGCAATGCCGAGGCTTGGCTGGCCGGCCTGACGGCGCTGGCATGTGTCGTGCTGGTCGCCGGCCTGTACCCGCAAGTCGCCAATGGCGGCGTGATCCGGGCCGACCTGGCGTGGGCGCCCGCGCTGGGCCTGCAGTTCACCTTGCGCATGGACGGTTTCGCCTGGCTGTTCGCGCTGATCGTGTCCAGCATGGGCGGGCTGGTCGTGCTGTATGCGCGCTACTACATGTCGCCCGAAGACCCGGTGCCGCGCTTTTTCTCGTTCTTCCTGGCGTTCATGGCCGCCATGCTGGGCGTGGTGCTGTCGGGCAATCTCATCCAGCTAGTGCTGTTCTGGGAAATGACCAGCCTGGCTTCGTTCATGCTGATCGCCTACTGGCATCACCGGCTCGACGCCAAGCGGGGCGCGCGCATGGCGCTTACCGTTACCGGCGCGGGGGGGCTCTGTCTGCTGGCCGGTGTGCTCATTCTCGGCCACATCGTGGGCAGCTACGACCTCGATCGCGTGCTGGCCTCGGGCGACCTGGTGCGTGCCGACCCCTGGTATCCGGCAGTGGTGATCCTGGTGGCCCTGGGCGCGCTCACCAAGAGCGCGCAGTTTCCCTTCCAGTTCTGGCTGCCCAACGCCATGGCGGCGCCCACGCCGGTGTCGGCCTATCTGCATTCCGCCACCATGGTCAAGGCGGGCGTGTTCCTGCTGGCCCGCTTCTGGCCCGTATTGGCGGGCACCGAAGAATGGTTCTGGATCATAGGCGGGGCAGGGTTGTGCTCGCTGGTACTGGGGGCATACGCGGCGATCTTCCAGCAGGACATGAAAGGCGTGCTGGCGTATTCCACCATCAGCCACCTGGGCCTGATCACGCTGCTGCTGGGCATGAACAGTTCGCTGGGGCTGGTGGCCGCTATCTTCCACATGGTCAACCATGCCACCTTTAAGGCATCGCTGTTCATGGCGGCAGGTATCGTCGACCACGAAACCGGTACGCGCGACCTGAGCCGCCTTAGCGGGTTGCGGCGGGCCATGCCCATTACAGCCACCCTGGCCACGGTGGCGGCGGCGGCCATGGCCGGCGTCCCGCTGCTCAACGGTTTCATCTCGAAGGAAATGTTCTTCGCCGAAACCACCTTCGTCAGCGGCGATCCGCTCATCCAGATCGGCCTGCCCGCCATGGCCGTGCTCGCCAGCGCATTCAGCGTGACATACTCTCTGCGCTTCATCGTGCAGGTCTTCTTCGGCCCGCCCGCCCGAGACCTGCCCCGCGCACCGCACGAACCCCCGCGCTGGATGCTGGTGCCCAGCGCGCTGCTGGTGTTGACCTGCCTGGTGGTAGGAATCATTCCGGGCATTACGGTCGGTCCGTTCCTGCACACCGCGGCCTATAGCGTGCTGGGTGCCAGCATGCCTGCCTACAGCCTGTCGGTATGGCACGGGCTGAACCTGCCGCTGATCATGAGCTTTGGCGCCATGATCGCGGGCATCTTGCTGTATCTGGGGCTGCGGGCCCGCCAGCGCGCGCTGCCGGGCCGGGTGCCGTTCATTTATGGCCTGGATGGACGGCGATCGTTCGAATTCCTGCTCGACTATTCCAGCGTGGCGGCAAGCTGGGTGCTCAGCCGCATTTCATCGCCGCGCCTGCAGGTGCAAATGGTGCTGATCGTGGTCGGCGCGCTGCTGGTGGCCTGGCTGCCCTTGCACCACGGCAGCTGGAACGATGCCCCGGCTCCCATCACGACGGTGGATCCGGCCTTTGCCCTGCTCTGGATCGTGGGCGGCATCTGTGCAATAGGCACGGCGTTCCAGGCCAAGTACCACCGCCTGGCGGCGCTGATCCTGGCCGGCGGGGCAGGGCTGGCCACCTGCCTGACCTTCGTCTGGTTCTCGGCTCCCGACCTTGCACTGACCCAACTGGCCGTCGAAGTGGTCACCGTGGTGCTGTTGTTGTCGGGCCTGCGCTGGCTGCCGCGCCGCATCGAAGGCAGCATCGAAGGCCAGCGGCACGAGGTGCGCGCGCGCCTGCGCCGCACGCGCGACGTGATCATCGCCGCCGTCGCCGGCACCTCGGTCGCGGCACTGGCCTACGCCATGCTGACGCGGCCGCCGCAGCAAACCATCTCTTCTTTCTTCGTCGACAACGCTTTGCCCCAAGGCGGCGGCACCAACATCGTCAATGTGATCCTGGTCGACTTCCGCGGCCTCGACACCCTGGGCGAAATTACGGTGGTCGGCATCGTAGCGCTTACTGTGTACGCCTTGCTGCGGCGCTTCCGGCCGGCGCCCGAAAGCGCCGACTTGCCTCACCAGCAGCGCGACCAGGCCAGCGCACCCACCGCGGGGCCCGACATCCAGGCGCTACTGCCAGACGACGCCATGGCCTTGCCGGCCGTGCTGGTGCGCCTGGTGCTGCCCATCGCGGCCATGGTGTCGGCGTACTTGCTGCTGCGTGGCCATAATCTGCCGGGCGGCGGTTTCGTCGGGGGCCTGGTGATGGCCACGGCGGTCATCCTGCAATACATGGTGGGCGGCGTCTATTGGGTCGAATCGCGCAGCCGCCTCAATCCCCAGCACTGGATCGGGCTGGGGCTGCTGCTGGCAGGCCTTACCGGCGCCTCGGCCTGGCTGGGCACGCGGCCGTTCTTGTCCGCGCTGGCCTGGGATATCCCGGTGCCCCTGATCGGGCACATCCACCTTTCCAGCGTGCTGTTTTTCGACATAGGCGTCTATATGCTGGTCGTCGGCGCTACGCTGCTGATATTGGTCGCGCTGGCTCACCAGTCGCTGCGCGCACAACGCAAGGCGGCCGCCGACGTCCAGGCGGCCACGCAATCCGGGAGTGCTGCCTGATGGAATTGATTTACGCCGCGGCAATCGGGGTGCTGGCCGGGTCGGGCGTGTGGCTGATCCTGCGCCCGCGTACTTTCCAGCTCATCATGGGGCTGACACTCGTCTCGTATGCCGTCAATCTGTTCATTTTCGGCATGGGCCGGCTGACGGTGGGCCGCCCGCCCGTCATCGACCCTGCCATCGCTCCCGACGCGGCCGCGATGGCCGACCCGCTACCCCAGGCCCTGGTACTGACAGCCATCGTCATCGGTTTTGCCACCACCGCGCTGTTCCTGGTGGTGCTGCTGGCATCGCGGGGGCTTACCGGCACTGACCACGTCGATGGTAGGGAGTCGGAATCTTGATCGACTGGCTGCAGCACGTTCCTATTTATCCCATCGCGGTGCCGTTGATCGCCGGCGCGGCGATGTTGCTGCTGGGCGATACCAGCCGCGGCCTGCGCGCCGGCATCGCGGTGGCCTCCGGGCTGGTCCAGCTGGCGGCCGCCATCGCCTTGCTGGCCCTGGCTGCCGGGGCAGGGGGCCATTGGCCCACTGGTGTCGGCGTCTATCTGCCGGGCGACTGGCCGGCGCCGTTCGGTATCGTGCTGGTGGTCGATCGGCTGTCGGCCATCATGCTTGCGCTCAACGCCGTGCTGGGCCTGGCGGCGCTCATCTATGCCCTGGCCCGCTGGGACCGCCTGGGCGTGCATTTCCATCCCCTGTTCCAGTTCTTGCTAATGGGCCTGAACGGCGCCTTTCTTACCGGCGATCTGTTCAACCTGTTCGTGTTCTTCGAGGTGCTGCTGGCCGCTTCCTATGGGCTCATGCTGCACGGTTCGGGCGTGGCGCGGGTCAGCGCTGGCCTGCACTACATCGTCGTCAATCTGGTGGCGTCGTTCCTGTTGCTGATCAGCATCGCGCTTATCTATGGCGTTACCGGTACGCTGAACCTGGCCGACCTGGCGGTGCGCGCGGGCACGCTCCATGGCAGCGAGCGGCTGCTTTTCGAAGCCGGCGCCGCGGTGCTGGGCCTGGCCTTCCTGGTCAAGGCGGGGGCCTGGCCACTGAACTTCTGGCTGGTACGCGGCTACAGTTCGGCCAGCGCGCCGGTGGCGGCGTTGTTCTCCATCATGACCAAGGTGGGCATTTATGCCCTGCTGCGCATCGGGTCGCTGCTGCTGCCCACTGGCGCGCCGGCCGCATTCAGCCTGGACTGGATGTTTGCCGCCGGGCTGGCTACGCTGGTCTTCGGCGCCATCGGCTTGCTGGCCACCCAGCAGCTCGAGCAAATGGTCGGTTACTGCGTCATCATTTCCGCAGGCACGCTGCTTACTGCGCTGGGCATGCCGGGGGTCACCCTGACCGGGCCGGCACTTTTCTACCTGCTCAGTTCGGTGCTGACCACCGGCGCCTTTTTCATGCTGGTCGAACTGGTCGAACGCACGCGCACCTTCGGCGCCAACGTACTGGCGGTCACCATGGATATGTTCGATCTCGACGATCCCGAGCCCCCCAACCGTTCCGACGACGTGGTGGGCGTGGCCATTCCGGCTGCCATGGCCTTCCTGGGACTGGCGTTCGTGTGCTGTGCGCTGCTGGTCACCGGCTTGCCGCCCCTGTCGGGTTTCGTGGCCAAGTTTTCGCTGTTGTCGGCCGCCGTCAGCGCGGCCAACGCTTCCGCCCAGCCGGCCGATGCCTGGATTCTGGTGGCGGCGGTATTGGTGTCGGGGTTGGCGGGTATCGTGGCATTCGGGCGGGTCGGCATCCGTATTTTCTGGAGCGCCGACGAACGCAGCACACCGCGCCTGCGCATCAGCGAGGCCGGGCCCGTCGCGGTGTTGATCCTGCTGTGCGTGGGCCTGGCCGCCGGGGCAGGGCCGGTATCGGCCTATCTCGACGAAGCGGCGCGCACGCTCGACCAGCCGGCGCTGTATATCGATGCCGTGCTGTCGGCCAACACGATGCGCGGGGAGGGCCATTGATGCGGCGCTGGTACAAACTGCTGCTGCCAGCCGTGCTGCTGGTCTTGTGGCTATTGCTCAACGAGTCGCTGTCGGCGGGACAAGTAGCGCTGGGCATCGCCCTGGCGCTCTGGTTGGGCTTCGCCTCCAGCCGCTTGCGGCCACTGCGCAGCCGGCCGCACAAGCTGTGGCTGGTGCCCGGCCTGGTGTGGCGCGTCACGGTCGATGTGGTGCGCTCGAACATCGCGGTGGGCAAGCTCATTCTTGATCACCGCCGCGAGTTTTCCCCTGGCTACGTGCACATTCCGCTCGAGCTGCATGACCCGCACGGCCGGGCGCTGCTGGGTTGCATCCTGACCTACACGCCCGGTACGGTGTGGGTCGATGTGTCCGACGACATACTGACGCTGCATGTGCTCGACCTGGAAAACGAACAGGCCTGGATCGACCTGATCAAGCAGCGCTACGAGCGCACCCTGAAGGAGATCTTCGAATGAACCTCGTTCTGTACTGGGCCGCCTCGTTCGCCTTGCTGTGCTTTGTGTTGGGCATGGCCTGCGCCACGGTGCGGCTGGTGCGCGGGCCCACCGCGCAAGACCGCGTGCTGGCGCTCGATGCCTTCTATATCAACGGAATGCTGGCCGCGCTGACTTTCGGTGTCCGGTCGGGCACGCCGGTGTATTTCGACGTGGCCCTGCTGATCGCCCTGTTCGGTTTCGTGGGGGCCACCGCCATGGCCAAGTTCCTGCTGCGCGGCGAGGTCATCGAGCCATGAACGTCGACATTCCCCTGTGGGCGGCCATTCCGGCCAGCATCCTGCTGGTGGCGGGCGGCTTGCTGGCGCTGGTCGGTTCGGCGGGCCTGCTGCGCTTCAACAATTTCCATTGCCGCATCCATGCCCCCACGCTGGGCAACACCATGGGCGCGGGTTGTGTGCTGCTGGCTTCGATCCTGGTATTTTCGGCGCTGCAACACCGGTTGGTGGTGCACGAGGTCATGATCACGCTGCTGCTGCTGATCACTTCGCCGATCACGGCCATGCTGCTGATGCGCGCTGCCGTCTACCGCGGCCGGCGCAAGCGCGGTGAATCGTATCCGACCGCTACGTCGCCCCGGACCCGTTACGGACGGACGGATTTGTAACATCTGCATTCCCTATCGCAGACAGCTTTCCCGTACCGTTAAAAGACGGCCGCGCTTGGCGCGGCGCAGCTTTATAGGAGCGGAAGATGAACATGCGACGTATGCAGAAACTGTACTGCGCCCTGGTGGTGGGCGCGGCGGGCATGACCGGGTTTGCGGTCGCCCAGGCAGCCGGCACGACGACGTCCGGCTCCGTCCAGTCCCAATACGAACTCGACGTCCAGCGGTGCAATAGCGGCCAGACCAACCAGGATAGGGCTACTTGCCTGCAGGAAGCCGGCGCGGCACGGGAAGAGGCCGCGCGCAAACGGCTGGACAACGGACAGTCGGCCAACTATGACGCCAACGCCACGGCGCGCTGCAACAGCTTGCCGCAGACGCAGCGCCAGGATTGCCTGCGCCAGATGTCCGCGCCCAGCAGCGTGAAGGGCAGCGTGGAAAGCGGTGGGGTGTTGCGCGAAACCGTGATTCCCGTGCCGGCGCAGCCCCCGGGTGCCGCACCCGGCACAATGGCCCAGCCTCCGGGCGCCGCGCCGGGCATGACGCAGCCGCCAGGAGCGGCGCCGGGCACGGTGGTCCCCCCGGCCATGCCGGGCACGTCTGGGCCGGCTCCCATGCCGGGCACTCCCATGCCGGGTACTCCCATGCCGGGTACTCCCGCCACGCCGGTACCGTTGCGCTAGGGCGGCGGGTCGGACGGCGGCCGCGGCACCGCCCGCGGTCGCAATCAGGCAAAATGTCGCCTATCGCCGACTTTCCGCCTACTCATGTCCGACGTCATCGCCCTGATATTCGACTTCGACGACACGCTGGCACCCGACAGCACGTCTGGCTTCCTCGAGAGCCTGGGGGTGGACACGGCCGCCTTCTGGAAAGACAAGGTCGGCCCGTTGCTGGCCGACCAGGACTGGGATCCGGTTCCGGCCTATCTTTACCAGATGATCGAACTGTCGCGTAGCGGCACGAACGGGCTGATCACGCAACAGCGCCTGGCGCAATGGGGCGCCGGCCTGCCGTTGCACGACGGCGTGCCCACGCTGTTCCAGCGCCTGCGCGCCGCGGTGCGCGCCGAGCATCCGCAGGTGCAGCTCGAGTTCTACCTGATTTCCAGCGGTATCGGCGATGTGGTACGGGCCACGCCCATTGCGCAGGAATTCACCGAAATCTGGGCATCCGAGTTTGTCTATGGCAGCGACGGCGGCATCGAATTTCCGCGGCGCCTGGTTAGCTTCACCGACAAGACCCGCTACTTGTTCCATATCCAGAAGGGCATCATCGGACGCGAGTTCCGCAACAAGCCTTTCGAAGTCAACCGCAAGATTCCCGAAGATCGTTTGCGCGTCCCATTCGACCAGATGGTGTTCGTGGGCGACGGCTATACCGACATTCCGTGCTTTTCGCTGATCCGCCGCGCGGGCGGTTTTGCGTTCGGCGTCTGGGATCCCAAACATCGCGACAAACGCAGCCGGGCCTGGGGGTTCATCGAGGAAGGCCGCGTGTCCAACTTGAACCAGGCCCGCTACGACGAGCATGCCGAACTCTATCAGTGGCTGGAAGAGGCCGTTACCAGCCTCGCTGGGCGCATTGCCCTGAAATCGCGGGTGTACCGTGGCTGACGCCGGCCTGGCGCCGCTGCCCGCCGAGCCGCAACCCGGCGACAGCGATTGGATGGCCTTGGCGCTGCAGCAGGCCGAAAGCGCCTGGCGGATCGGCGAGGTGCCCGTGGGCGCCGTGGTGGTCGATGCCCAAGGGCAGGTACTCGGCACGGGCTACAACCGCACCATTACCGACAACGACCCCACCGCGCACGCCGAAATCGTGGCCTTGCGTGCCGCCGCGCGGCACCTGGCCAATTACCGGCTGCCGGGCCTCAGCCTGTATGTCACTCTGGAGCCATGTGTCATGTGCATCGGAGCGATGCTGCATGCCCGGCTGGCGCGAGTCGTCTATGGCGCATCCGACCCCAAGACCGGCGCCTGCGGCAGCGTGCTCGACGTGGGCGCGGTCGTGCGGCTCAATCATCACACCACCATCACCGGCGGCGTGCTGGCCGAACCGAGCGGCGACATGCTGCGCCGGTTCTTCCGCGAACGCCGCACCAAGGAATCCCTTTCATGAGCACCCCGCATCGCCCGGCACATGGGCAGCACGGACATGTTTGCGCCGAAGATTGCGGCCATGACCATAGTCATGAGCACCTGCCCGCCGCCGGCGGTATCTACCTGATTTCGCCGTCTTCGGCGGTGCGCGATCCGGGCACGGTGCCGCGCGCCTGCCAACGCCTGGCCGAGCAAGGTTTCAAGACCGCTATAGACCGCGCCGCGCTGGCCGTACATCAGCGTTTTGCGGGCACCGAGAAGCAGCGCCTTGCCGGCCTGGGGCGCGCCATCCGGCAGAAGCTCCCCATCGTCATGGTCACGCGCGGCGGCTATGGCCTGAGCCGCCTGCTGCCCGCCATCGATTGGCGCGCCATGGCCGACAGCGGCAAGCGCTTTGTGGGCATGAGCGACTTCACGGCGTTCAACCTGGCCCTGCTGGCACAGACTGGTGCAGTCAGCTATTCGGGGGCTACCGCGGTGGCCGATTTTGGCGGCCCGCAGGTCGACGACCTGACCGCGGCGCTGTTCGGCGAACTGATGCGCGGCGAGCTCGAGATCCTGAGTTTCGAAACGCCGGACGCCGATCCCGTGGACTGCCGCGGCATCTTGTGGGGGGGCAACCTGGCCACGCTGGTGTCGCTGCTGGGCACCCCATACATGCCACGCATACGCGGCGGCATCCTGTTCCTGGAAGATGTGGCCGAACATCCCTACCGCGTCGAGCGCATGCTGGCGCAATTGTGGCAGGCCGGCATCCTGCAGCGCCAGAAGGCCATCGTGCTGGGCTATTTCACCAACTACCGCCTGGCGCCGCACGATGACGGCTACGACATGCCCGAAGTCCTGAAGTGGCTGCGGCGTACTGTCAAAGTGCCCGTGGTCACCGGGCTGCCGTACGGGCACATCGATACCAAGGCTACGCTGCCCATCGGGAAAAAAGTCGGGCTGGCCACCGAGCCGGGCATGGCGCATCTGGTCATCGACGAACACCACCACTAGCGTGCCAGGTTCATTCCTGTGTAGGCGGTACCCAGCGTGGCGGGCGCTTTTCCAGGAAGGCTGCCACTCCTTCCTGGCCATCCTCGGTAGCTCGCTGCGCTGCCAGGCGGGCCGCGGTGTCCTCCAGAATCTCGGCATCGATCGGGCGGCCCGACAGGTCGCGGATCAGGCGCTTCGATTCCGCCAGCGCGTGCGGCGAGGCCAGCATGAAGCTGCCCAGCAGCGCATTGATATGGGCATCCAGTTCGTCGGCTTCGCATAGCTCGTGCACCAGCCCCATGCGCCAGGCCTCGGCCGCATCGAACACCTCGGCGCTCAGGAACCAGCGGCTGGCCGCCCGCGCGCCGATGGCGCGCAAGACGTAAGGCGAAATCATCGCCGGTATCAGCCCTAGCCGGGTTTCCGTCAGGGCAAAGCGCGCCTCGCGGGCCGCCACCGCAATATCGCAGGCCGCGACCAGGCCCATGCCACCCGCCATGCAGGGGCCATGCACCCGCGCAATGGTGGGCTTGGGGCAGGTATGGATGGTGTGCAGCAGCGTGGCCATGGGCAGCGCGTCGGCGTGGTTGTCGGCCTGGCTGGCCTGCGCGCTGCGGCGCATGGCGTTGAGGTCGGCGCCGGCGCAGAACGCCTTGCCATGTCCGGCCAGCACAATGGCGCGTACCTCGCTGTCCTCGCCCAAGGTCATGAAGGTCTCGGTCAGTTCGGCGATCAGGCGCGCATCCAACGCGTTGCGCACGTCGGGCCTGGCCATCCAGACCACGGCGGTCTGGGGGCCGTACGCAACTTCCAGCGTTTGCAGCATATGCGGTTTCCTTCAGAGGCAGGCAAGTCTCAACGGTACAGCACGGTGGGCAGCCAGAGGCCGATTTCCGGGAACATATACAGCAGGAAAATCGCCAGCACCTGGATGCCCATGAAAGGCATCATACCCAGGAAGATCTGGTTCAGTGTCACGTGCGGCGGCGAAATCCCCTTCAAGTAGAAGGCCGACATGGCCACCGGTGGCGACAGGAAGGCTGTTTGCAGGTTCAGCGCCACCAGCAGCCCGAAGAACAGCGGGTCGACATCGAAAGTGATCAGCAGCGGCACGAAGATCGGCATGAAGATCACGATGATCTCGGTCCATTCCAGAGGCCAGCCCAGCAAGAAAATGATGGCCTGCGCCAGCAGCATGAACTCGATCTGGGTCAGCCCCAGCGATATCACCCATTCCTCGATGATGCGTTGCCCGCCCAGTAGGGCGAACGCGGCCGAGAAAATCGACGATCCGACGAACAGCCAGCACACCATGGCGCTGGTCTTGGCCGTGAGAAAGACCGATTCTTTCAGGACGGGCATGTTCAGGCGCCGGTAGGCCAGCGCCAGCAGCGCCCCGCCCATGGCGCCCATGGCCGCCGCTTCACTGGGCGTGGCCAGCCCGAACGTGATGGAGCCCAGCACGGCGGCGATCATCATTGCCAGCGGAAAGAACGAACCCATCAGCATCTTGAAGACTTCCAGGCGCGCCCAGGTCAGCAGGGCGTAGAAAACTGCCAGTATTACCAGGCAGATGCCAAAGAAGATCCAGTAGCCAGCGGGCGCCGGCACGCGGGCAGTTGCGGGGTCGGCTGACGGCTCGGGCGCAGCCTGCGGTGCGCCGGCGGACCCGGCCGCGGCGCCCGGCGGTTCAGCCAGCCCGCCATCCGCGGGCGGTTCAGCCAGGCCACCTTCGGCCGGCGGCTCGGCCAGGCCGCCTTCCATGGGCGGTTCGGCCAGCCCGCTGCCGTAGTCGCCGCCGCTGCCCAGTCGCAGTTCGTCTGGAATTTCGTACACCACCGGCGGCTGGGTCACCATGTGGTAGACCGATCCGGTCAGCACCGCAAAAGCCATCAGCGGCGCCAGGGCCAGCAGCATGTTGCGCGACAGGAAGCTCATCGATACCGCGCTGTTGCGGCGGCCCTTGAACATCGCGGCCAGCATGCCGGCCATGGCGTGGGTATAGCCCTGTCTGGACAAGCTTTCGGCGCCGGGCGGCAGGGGGATCCGCCGTTCCTCCGCTGTCAGTGGCGGCGCCATGTCCGGCCGCAGCTTGGCCACCAGCATCACATACAGCACATACAGGCCGGCCAGCATCAGGCCCGGAAAGAAGGCGCCCGCATAGAGCTGCACCACTGACACGCCGGTCGTGGCGCCGTACACGATCAGCATCACCGAAGGCGGCAGCAGGATGCCCAGGCAGCCGCCCGCGGTAATGGACCCCGCCGTCAGGCGCACGCTGTAGCCTGCCTTCAGCATGGCCGGCATGGCCAGCAGCCCCATCAGCGTGACCACCGCGCCGACGATGCCGGTGGCCGTGGCGAAGATGGCGCAAGTGGCCAGCGTGGCCACGGCCAGCGCGCCGGGCAGCCGCGCCAGCGCCAGGTGCATCGAGCGGAACAGTTTCTCGATCAGGTTGGCGCGCTCGACCAGGTAGCCCATGAATACGAACAGCGGTACCGAGATCAGCGCATCGTTGGTCATGGTGGCGTAGGTACGCTGCACCATCAGGTCCAGCGTCTGCCTGACCGAATGCTGTATGTCGGGCGCCTGCAGGTAATACGCCAGGAAGGTGAATATCACGCCCATGCCCATCAGCGTGAATGCTGTGGGAAAGCCCAGCATGATGGCCACCACGATCAGCGCCAGCATCAGCAGGCCCAGGTGGCCGGTAGTGAGGTCGTGCCAGGGGGTCAGGAAGCCGATCATCGCCAGCACGATGCCGATGCAGCTCAGGCCGAACCACAGTGCCTTGTGGATCTTCATTTGGCCTTCTCCTCATCGATGACATAGCGGTCAAGTCCCGCGATGTCTTCGTCCTTGACGTGCACCATCTTCTTGAGCTTGTCGACGTCCACTTCTTCGACGTCCTCGGCGCGCGACGGCCAGGCGCCATCGCGCAGGCACAAGCCACAGCGCGCGATCTCCGCCAAGCCTTGCAGCAGCAGGAACGCGCCGGCGATGGGAATGAATGACTTGAAAGGGTAGATGGGCGGGCCATCGGCCATCAGCGACGAATGTTCGCGGATGGCAATGGATTCGCCCGCGTAGTACCAGCCGGCCCACACCAGGGCCACGACGCCAGGAATGAAAAAGGCGATATACAGAATGATGTCCAGCCCCGCCTGTACCCGGGGCGGCAAGAAGCCGTACAGGATATCTCCGCGCACATGGCCGTTCTTGGCCAGCGTGTAGGCGCCGGCCATCATGAACAGCACGCCGTAATACATGAGTTGCAGGTCGAAGGCCCAGGCGCTGGGGGTGTTGAACAAGTACCGGGCCATCACTTCCCAGCATATATGTACGGTCAGTACCACGATGAGCCAGGCGAAAGCCTGCCCCACGAAGGTAGACAGGCGGTCCACCATGCGTATCAGCTTGAGCATCGGGCGCAATCCAGGTCAGGGAACAGGGCCGCGGCAATGGCGCACCCGCCCGCGGCGTCGGAAAGGAGTTCCGACGCCGGCCAGGCGGGTGGGGTGCCGCGGCAATACATCAGCCGGCGGTTGGTCAGGCCGCAGGCTTGCGCGCGAAGTAGTGGTTGAACGCCATCCGGAAATTGACCGACGTGTCGTTGTACCAGCGTCCCGCCCGCTGCGCGAACTCGCGCTGCGAGTCCAGCACCTTCTTGAACAGCGGATTCTCGGCCGAGCGCCTCTCGATCATCTCGTCCCAGATCTTGAGCTGCTGCTGCAAGACCGTATCGGGCGTTTTGTAGAACTTGACGCCGTGATCCTTCTGCAGCTTGATGTAGTCGGCCGAATAGCGGTCGGCGGCCTTCCACGACATATCGGCGCTGGCGGCCTGCGCGGCATAGGCCAACACGTGTTTCAGGTGCTTGGGCAAGGCCTCGTATTTGTTCTTGTTGAACAAGATCTCGAACTGCTCGGCGCTTTGGTGAAAGCTTTGCAGCATGCAGATCTTGGATACGTCCGGGAAACCCAGCGACAGGTCGGACGAAGCATTGTTGAACTCGGCGCCGTCGAGCAGGCCGCGGTCCAGGGCGGGCACGATCTCGCCGCCGGGCAGGGCGTTGACCGCCGCGCCCATGGCCGTGTACATGTCGATGGCCAGGCCCACGGTACGGAACTTCAAGCCCTTGACGTCTTCGTACTTGGTGACCGGCTTCTTGAACCATCCGAACGGTTGGGTAGGCATGGGGCCGTACATCATCGATACGACGTTGACCCCCATGGCCTTCTGGATCTCAGTCAGCAGTTCCTTGCCCCCGCCATATTCGTGCCAGGCCAGCAACATGTTGGCATCCATGCCGAACGCGGGGCCCGACCCCCATAGCGCCACGGCCGTATTCTTGCCGTACCAATACGCCACCACGCCGTGGCCACCGTCCAGGGTGCCCGCGGAAACAGCGTCGAGCAGGTCGAAGGCCTTGACCACCGCGCCGGCGGGCAGCACTTCGATCTTCAACTGGCCTTCGGCCATGTCATTGACCTTGCGGGCGTAGTCTTGCGCGAATTGGTGAAAGATGTCGTTGGATGGCCAGGTGCTCTGGAACCGCATCGAAATGGGGGTCTGGGCACGGGTAATGGCGGGAAACCCCAACGCCGCGGTACCTGCGACCGTGGTGGCGCCGGCGATGAAGCGGCGGCGGGAAGATGTAGCGTGTTGCATGGCTTGTTGTCTCCGGAGTGGACTGCATGAACCAGCTTGTTGTGAACAGCTTGTTATGGACAGCTTGAAGAGTGCAGCAAGAACAAAGCGCAATGCATGGAACGGGCGGCCGGCGCCCTGGCAGGGGCTTGGTATACCAAACTGAAGGCCGCCTCAGGATTAGACCGTGCTGAACGGGTCCTGACAATTGTCTGACCCTCGGGAATAACCCCTATGGCACGGAAGTTGTTGCGGCATCCTCGCCAGGTTCCCCCAATGGAGCAATTGCCTCGCTCTTCGCCCGGCGCGCCGCTTCAGAAACGCATCCTTGCTACACTACCCGGTTTAGCGCTCGCGTCTGCGGGCGCCTTGCCATTCTTACAAAAACCGTGATTTCTACCGCCAATCTCACTATCCAGTTCGGTCCCAAACCCCTATTCGAGAACGTCAGCGTCAAGTTCGGGGAGGGCAATCGATATGGGCTGATCGGGGCCAATGGCTCGGGCAAGTCGACCTTCATGAAAATCATCGGGGGCGACCTCGAATCGTCCGCCGGCAATGTCTCGCTCGAACCCGGGGTGCGGCTGGGCAAGCTGCGCCAGGACCAGTTTGCGTTCGAAGACCTGCGGGTGCTCGACGTCGTGATGATGGGCCACACCGAAATGTGGGCCGCCATGACCGAGCGCGACGCCATCTACGCCAACCCCGAGGCCACCGAAGACGACTACATGCGCGCGGCCGAACTCGAGGCCAAGTTCGCCGAATACGACGGCTATACGGCCGAGGCCCGTGCCGGCGAACTGCTGCTGGGCCTCGAATTCGGGGTCGACCAGCACCATTTGCCCATGCGCGAAATCGCGCCGGGCTGGAAACTGCGCGTGCTGCTGGCCCAGGCGCTGTTCTCGAATCCCGACGTGCTGCTGCTCGACGAGCCCACCAACAACCT
>DASPIV010000264.1:0-7872 GCA_035628955.1 Bordetella sp. | reverse complement strand
TCGCATATCAATCGCGGTAGCTGCTGTCCAGGCGGTCGAGCTTGCGTAGCAGCGCCGGCCATTCCATGACGCCGTAGGGGCGGCGCGTGCCGGGCTGGTAGTTGTTCCAGGTCTCTTCCAGGACCTGTTGCGAGACCGGCTGCAGCGGCTGCTGCGTGGCCTGGGCCGCCAGTTGGGTGCGGCAGGCCAATTCCAGGCGATGCATCCAGTTGAAGGCCTCGCCCACAGTGCGGCCCACAGTCAGGGCGCCATGGTTGCGCAGGATGAGCGCTTCGCCATTGCCCAGGTCTTCGATCAGCGATGCCTGCTCTTTGGTGTCCAGCACCACGCCCTGGTAGTCGTGGTAGCCGATCTTCAGGAAGCGCATTGCCGTCTGGGTCGAAGGCAGCAGTCCGCAAGCCAGCGACGACACGGCCATCGAGGCCCAGCTATGGGTGTGGATGACGCAGTCCACGTCGTGGCGCGCCGCGTGCACGGCGCTGTGGATCACGTAGCCCGCCTTGTTGATGCCGTAATCCAGTTCGCCGAAATCGGGCTGGGCCAGCACATTTCCCGCCAGGTCTACCTTGATCAGGCTGGACGCCGTGATCTCTTCGTACATCATGCCGTACGCATTGATGAGGAAGGCATCCTCTTCATCGGGGACGCGCATCGAGATATGGTTGGCCATCATGTCGGCCATGCCGTACAACTCGACCAGCCGATAACAGGCGGCCAGGTCGACGCGCGCCTGCCATTCCGCTTCCGAGCATTGGCTACGCATGGACGGAATCTGCAACACGCCATTCTTGGACATGGCCTTCCCTTATAGGAACGAGTGATATCGCCCACCAGGCACGATCGTGAACCATCCAATTTAAGAGCGATGGCGGCGGGGCGGTAGTGTCCAATCGTAAAGAGGTATTCACGGTTCGTGAAGTGCCGGGCAGGCGCCGGCACCGCCGGCACGTCCATGAACAGGCTTTCCCGCGCCGCCCCTGGCCCGTCTTTAGAGTCGCTGCGCCGTTGCGCTATTCGCAGTACGCTTTGGAGTTCTCCTTCTTTAACGGTCAGGACGCCTACCAATGAAATACCGCCGCCTCGGTGCCAGCAACCTGCGTGTTTCCCCGTTATGCCTGGGCACCATGATGTTCGGTGAGCAGACCCCGTTCGACGAGGCCCAACGCATCGTCGCATCGGCGCGCGAAGCCGGGCTGAATTTCATCGATACCGCCGATGTCTATAACCAGGGCCGCTCGGAAGAGGTCGTGGGCAAGCTGCTGGATGGGCAGCGCCACGCCTGGGTGCTGGCCACCAAGATCGGCAATGGCATGGCGCGCGTGCCCAATCATTCGCATTACTCGCGGCAATGGATCATGCGGGGTGTCGATGCCAGCCTGTCCCGCCTGGCAACCGACTACATCGATATCCTGTACATGCACCGCGACTTCCACGACGAGAACCTGGAAGAAGCCATACGCGCCATGGGCGACCTGATCCGTGCCGGCAAGTTGCGCAGTTTCGGGCTGTCGAATTTCCGCGGCTGGCGCATTGCCGAAGTCATCCGGCTGTGCCGCGAACTGGGCGTGCCGCAGCCCGTGGTGTGCCAACCGTACTACAACATGCTCAACCGCGGCCCCGAAGTCGAGATACTGCCGGCCTGCGGACACTATGGCCTGGGGGTGGTGCCGTACAGTCCCATCGCGCGCGGAGTGCTTACCGGCAAATACGCGCCCGGCCAGCCGCCGGCCTCGGATACCCGCGCTGGCCGTGGGGACAAGCGCATCCTGGATACCGAGTTCCGCGAAGAATCGCTGCAGATCGCGGCCCAGCTCGCGGCGTACTGCGAAGGGCGCGGGGTGCGGCCGGGGCATTTCGCCACCGCGTGGGTGCTGGCCAATCCGCTGATCACCGGCGTGATCGCCGGCCCGCGCACCCTGGCCCAGATGCAGGACTACTACGCCGCGCTCGACCTGCAGATCTCGCCGCAGGAAGAAGCCATGGTCGATGCCTGGGTAACGCCGGGCCATGCCTCGAGCCCGGGCTACAACGACCCCAGCTATCCTTTTTACGGCCGCCCCGTGGCGGTGGCCGGGCAGGCCGGCTGATCGTCGCGCCGGGCGCCGCCCGGCGCTGCGGTTCCGGTGCGGCTGCGCCCGGGTTGCGCTTGCCGCGCCCTGCGCGCATCATGGCCGTACAGCCCGCCAGGCCCGCTGCTTGCGTGGGCCGGCGCGGCGGCACGGCCGGCGGCTTGCCCGCCATCCATACCCATGGCTTGAAATACGCCGACTCGCCGCCAGATACGAACTATGGCCAAGAGGGCAAGTTCATGAGATCGCGCGATTTTTCATCCTGGATCTGGGGCGACGCCTTGTCGCTGCTGGAACACGCCGAGCGCATACAACATCAGTTGCTGCGCGCCGGCCCCGCCAACGCGCCCCACTGGGAGCCGCCGGTGGACATCATCGAAACCCCTGCCGCCGTGCTGGTTTATGTGGCAGTGCCAGGCGTGCCCGCGGACGCGCTGGTGGTGGCATTCGACCCCGGCGGGATCACCGTGTCGGGCGTACGCCCCATGCCGTGCGCGGCCAATGCCCGCATTCATCGATTCGAAATCCCGTATGGCCGGTTTCGCCGCCGCATTCCGCTACCGCTGCACGCGCTTGAACCGGAATCGTCGCAACTGGCCGACGGCTGCCTGATCTTGACCCTGAATAAACTGAGGGAGGCTCCATGAGCGATACCCGCACTTTGCCCGACGACGCGCGCATCATCATTCCGCTGCGCGACGCGGTGTTGTTTCCCGGCGTACTCTCGCCCGTTACAGTGCGGCGCGAGTCGTCGGTGGCGGCCGCCCAGGAAGCGGTCAAGACCGAACGCCCAGTGGGCTTCCTGCTGCAGCGCGACCCGTCCAGGAATGATGCCGGCCCCGACGATCTGCGCTGGGTAGGCACGGAAGGCCCCATTGCCCGCTATATCACCGGGCAAGACGGCGCGCACCATCTGCTGGTGCAGGGGCAGGCGCGCTTTCGCGTGCTGGAGTTCCTGACCGGTTGGCCCTACCTGGTGGCGCGCGTGGCCGAAATCCCGGCCGCCGAAGACCAGGACAGCCAGACCGAGGCGCGTTTCCTGCAGCTGAAAGAGCAGGCTATCGACGCTATCACCTTGCTGCCCAACGTACCCGATGAGCTCATCGGCGTGGTGCGGGGTATTGAATCGCCGGGCTTGCTGGCCGACATGGTTACCCACATGATCGACATCAAGCCCGAGCAGAAGCAGGACATACTCGAAACCTTCGATCTATCGCGCCGCCTGGACAAGTCCATCGAACTGCTGGCCGGGCGCGTCGAAGTCCTGCGCCTGTCCAAAGAGATAGGCGACCGCACGCGCGCGCAGTTCGACGAACGCCAGCGCGAAACCGTGTTGCGCGAGCAATTGCGCCAGATCCAGAAAGAACTGGGCGATCTCGACGACAGCGCGGCCGAAGTGGCGCGCCTGAAAGAAGCGATCGATGCCGCCGGCATGCCCGATGAAGTGCTGAGCCATGCCCGCAAAGAGCTGGGCCGGCTGCAGCGCATGGGCGAAGCCAGCGGCGAATCGGCCATGTTGCGCACTTACCTGGAATGGCTGACCGAACTGCCCTGGAAGCAGCAGCCGCAGCCGCCCATCGATCTGGCCGAGGCGCGCAAGGTGCTGGACGAAGATCACTTCGGCCTGGACAAGATCAAGCGCCGTATCCTGGAATACCTGGCGGTGCGCAAGCTCAATCCGCAGGGCCGCAGTCCCATCCTGTGTTTTGCCGGTCCGCCGGGGGTGGGCAAGACCTCGCTGGGGCAATCCATTGCGCGGGCCACCGGGCGCGCCTTCCAGCGCGTGGCCTTGGGCGGCGTGCACGACGAGGCCGAGATCCGCGGACATCGGCGCACTTACCTGGGCGCGTTGCCGGGCAACATCATCCAGGCAATGCGGCGGGCGGGCACCAATAACGCGGTGCTGATGCTCGACGAGATCGACAAGCTGGGTGCCGGCGGCTTCCACGGAGACCCGGGCAGTGCGCTGCTCGAGGTACTGGATCCCGAGCAGAACCACAAATTCCGCGACAACTACCTGGGCGTGGATTTCGACCTGTCGCACGTCATGTTCATATGCACGGCGAACATGCTGGAAACCATTCCGGGCCCGCTGCGCGACCGCATGGAAATCATCCAGCTGCCCGGCTATACCGAAGAAGAAAAGATCCAGATCGCGCGCCGCTATCTGGTGCGCCGCCAGCTCGAGGCCAACGGCCTGACGGACCAGCAGGCGGAACTGACCGATGCCGCGCTGTCATCCATTGTGGCCGACTACACCCGCGAAGCCGGCGTGCGGCAGCTCGAACGCGAGATCGGCGCCGTGCTGCGCCACGCCGCCATGCAGATCGCCGAAGACCAGGCCACCCACGTGGTGATCGATGTGCCCGACCTGCAGGTCACCCTGGGGGCCCAGCGCTTCGAGAACGAAGTGGCATTGCGCACCAGCGTGCCCGGCGTGGCCACCGGCCTGGCCTGGACGCCGGTGGGCGGCGACATACTGTTCATCGAAGCCAGCAAGACACCTGGCAGCGGGCGGCTGATCCTGACCGGGCAACTGGGCGACGTCATGAAAGAGTCGGCGCAGACGGCGCTGACGCTGGCCAAGATCTGGAGCGGCGATTCGCTGGAGAAGATCGACGTGCACATCCACGTGCCGGCCGGCGCGACGCCCAAAGACGGGCCCAGTGCCGGCGTGGCCATGTTCCTGGCGCTGGCCTCGTTGCTGTCGGGCCGTCCGGTGCGTTCGGACGTGGCCATGACCGGCGAGGTCAGCCTGCGCGGCCTGGTGCTGCCCATAGGCGGGGTCAAGGAAAAGACCCTGGCGGCGTTGCGGGCGGGCATCACCACCGTGATGCTGCCGCGCCGCAACGGCAAAGACCTGGACGACGTGCCAGCGGAAGCGCGAGCCAAACTGAAATTCGTGCTGTTGGACCGCATCGAAGACGCCATCCATCACGCAATTGACGGGCAGCCAGTAGCAACGGAAGAGGTGGCGGCCGGCTCGCCGGCGTGATGGGGGTTGAATACATCGGTGTCAGGCGCCCTGCGGGAGCCAGACACCTGGCAACCAGGCCGCTACTTTGGAATCACTCCGCAGGCAATGCGGCCGGCCCCGCCGCCCAGGGGCTTGGGATGGTCGCTGTGATTGTCGCCGCCCGCGTGCACCATCAGGGCCCGGCCCTGCACCTCGGATAACTTCAGCCGCGGCGCCAGCACCGGCGTGTTGGCGGTGCCATCGGCGTTGACATACAACGCGGGCAGATCGCCGCGATGGCTGCCGTCGTCCCAGGGGGTGCCGTGCTTCTTGGTGCCATCCGGATCGTAATGCCCGCCCGCCGCGCCGGCGGGTACGGTCTTGCCGTCTTGCTGTTTGGCATCGCAACTGCCGTTTTCGTGTACATGGAAGCCATGCACGCCAGCCGGCAGGTCTTTCAGGTTGGGCGTAAGCACCAGGCCATACTTGCTGTCGGCCAGGCTGACCGAGCCGATTTCAGTGCCCGGGCCCTTGTCGGTGGTCAGGTGCACCGGCACGGTGACATCGGCACGGGCGATGCCCGCCAGGCTCAATGCGCCGGCCAGCAAGGCGATCTTCAGATGACGCTTCATGGTTACCTCCTGATAAAAGAACCGGCAGCCGGCGAAAAGCCGCGCGGCCCCTGTTCTTGCGTAAACCTGCAAGCCCTGGAGTCCTAGGGTACACAGGGTTTCCGGCGGCCTGCAAGAAGACGGCTGGTCAGCGCGCCATGCCGCCGTGGAACACGGCTTCGATGTTGTACCCGTCGGGGTCGTACACGAAAGCGCCGTAGTAGTTGGCGTGGTATTCCGGGCGTAGCCCGGGCGCGCCGTTGTCGCGCGCGCCGGCCGCCAGGGCGGCCCGATGGAAAGCCTGCACCTGTTCCACGCTCTGGGCGCGAAAGGCCAGGTGTATGCGCGGTGTCGCGGGTTGGCCTTGGGCCAGCCAGAAGTCGCCGCCCGGGTCGCCGCCGTCGTTCGGATCGCCCGCGCCGAATCCGGCGGCCTTGGGGTGTTCTTTGCGGATGGCGTAGCCCAGCGGCGCCAGGGCGGCCAGATAGAATTTCCGGCTGGCTTCGAAGTTCGCGACAGTGATGCCGATATGATCGATCATGGAAGTCTCCTGGAACAGATGCGGACCGCGGCGGCAAGTGCCATGCCTGGCCCGGCGAGGCCGTGCCGGCAGGATCCCCCTGCCGGCGGCCAAGCCGGCGCATGTACAATGCCGCCCTGCACTCTACCTCTGCTTTTTCAAGCCCCTACCCATGTGACATCGCCCGGATCTTCCACCTGAATGGCTATCGGGCGAAGGTTCGTGCGCCGGGCGCCGCCATGGCGTACCGGGCAGGTGTCATGCCGCAGCGGGATGCCGGGTTGCCTGGCGCGCCGGCGGCAGGCGGGCATTGATTCCCGATGGCGTCCGCTGCGCAAGGGCAGCTCCATCCTCTTTCTATTCCATGACTATTTCCACATTGCGCCGGGACTGGCTCGGCAATGTCCGCGGCGACCTGCTGGCCGGCATCGTAGTGGCCTTGGCGTTGATTCCCGAGGCCCTGGCTTTCTCTATTATTGCGGGGGTGGACCCCCAAGTGGGCCTGTATGCCGCCTTCAGCATCGCCGTGGTCTGCGCCATTGCGGGCGGGCGGCCGGGCATGATTTCGGCGGCCACGGGCGCCGTGGCGCTGGTGATCGCCTCGCTGGTCAAGGACCATGGCGTGCAATACGTATTCGCCACCGCCGTGCTGGCCGGCTTGCTGCAGATCGGCGCGGGCCTGTTGAAGCTGGGGGCGCTGATGCGGTTTGTCTCGCGCTCGGTGATCACGGGCTTCGTCAATGCGCTGGCCATCCTGATCTTCCTGGCGCAGTTGCCGGAACTGATCAACGTGCACTGGACGGTGTACGCCATGACGGCGGGCGGCCTGGCCATCATTTATCTGTTTCCGCGCCTGAACAGGGCGATTCCTTCGCCGCTGGTCTGCATCGTGGTGTTGACCGCGCTGGCCATGTGGCTGCAGTTGCCGATCCGGACCGTGGGCGACATGGGCACGTTTCCCGACCACTTGCCCGTGCTGGCTTTGCCCGTGGTGCCGATGACCTGGCAGACGCTGTCGATCATCTTTCCGTATGCGGTCACGGTCGCGGCAGTGGGCTTGCTGGAATCCCTGATGACGGCGTCCATCATCGACGACTACACCGATACCGCCAGCGACAAGAGCCGCGAATGCAAGGGCCAGGGCCTGGCCAACATCGTGGCCGGCCTGCTGGGCGGCATGCCCGGCTGCGCCATGATCGGGCAGTCGGTCATCAACGTGAAGTCGGGTGGACGCGGCCGCTTGTCTACCTTCACGGCGGGCGCGGTGCTGCTGGTGCTGGTGGTCTTCCTGGGGCCGTGGGCCAGGCAGATTCCGATGGCCGCGCTGGTGGCCGTGATGATCATGGTGTCCATCAGCACCTTCAGCTGGACGTCGCTGCGCAACCTTGCCAAGCACCCCAAGAGTTCGTCGATGGTCATGCTGGCCACGGTGGCTGTGGTGGTCGCCACGCACAACCTGGCGCTGGGCGTACTGGTGGGCGTGCTGCTGAGTGCGGTGTTCTTCGCGTCCAAGGTGCGCAATGTCTTGAGCGTAGGCTCGAGCCTGGCCGAAGACGGCACTTGCCGCGTCTATACCGTGCACGGCCAGGTGTTCTTCGCATCGTCAGAGTCGCTGGTGTCCGAGTTCGATTTCAAGGAGCCCGTGCCGCGGGTGCGCATCGATCTGTCGCACGCGCACTTCTGGGACATTACGGCGGTCGAGTCGCTGGACCGCAT
>DASPIV010000263.1:0-3765 GCA_035628955.1 Bordetella sp. | reverse complement strand
GCCGCCCACCGCATCGACCGGGCCCACGTAGTACAAGGCCCGTCCGCGTAGCGAAACCGGCAGCGCGGCACCTTGGCGCAGCAGGTCGGCCAGCCGCTTGTGGGCGGCGTCGCGCGCGGTCAGCAAGCGCCCGGACAGCAGCAACTGCTGGCCGGCGCGCCAGCCGGCAACCTGTTGGGGCGTCAGGGTATCCAGGTCGACCTGTGTGCCGGCCATCGGCATCTGGTCCGGCACGCCATGCCACAACGCCGGGTCGCTCGATACGAATACCACCGGTCCGGCATCGCCTTGTTCGAACGATATATGGCGCGTCGCGGCGCAGCCGGGCACGACGGCCACCGGCAGCAGCGCGGCATGCGAGGGCAGCGCTGCCACCTTCACGTCCAGAACAGTGGTATCGCCGCCCAGGCCCTGGGCGCCGATGCCCAGGGCGTTGATGCGCGTGTACAGGTCCAGCCGCAATTGCTCTTGCGCATCGGTGGCGCCGCGCCTGTGCAGGGCGTCGATATCGATGGGTTCGAACAATGCGCGCTTGGCGGTGTGCATGGCGAGTTCCGGTGTGCCGCCCACGCCTATGCCCAGCACTGCCGGCGGACACCAGCCCGCGCCCATGCCCGGCAGCTGTTGCACGACCCAGTCGGCCACCGGATCGCTGGGAGTCAGCATCGCATAGCGCGCCTTGGCATCGCCGCCGCCGCCTTTGGCGGCGACCGTGATGTCCAGGCGGTCGCCTTCCACGAGTTCGACGTGCACGATGGCGGGCGTGTTGTCGCGCGTGTTGATGCGCGTGCCCAGCGGGTCGCGGATCACCGAGGCGCGCAGCGGGTTGGCCGCATCGGTATAGGCAAGCGCCACCGCGCGGTTGGCAAGCGCCTGCAAGCTGGGCGTGCGCTGGCCGTCCGCCGCGCTGATGCGCACGTCCATGCCCATCCGGAAATACACATGCGCAATGCCGGTATCCTGGCAGACGGGCCGCCGAGCCTGCGCCGCCAATTTGCTGTTGACCAGCAATTGCAGCAAGGCATTGCGGGCCGCGGCATGTGTCTCGGCCTGGTAGGCCCGCTTCAGCGCCCGGACAAAGTCCGGCGGATGATGGTGGCTGACCCATTGCAGCGCGCTGGCAATGCTGGCGACGATGTGTTCGGCCGGGATGGTGCGCATGCGTGGCTCCACGTAAGGGGGCGTGGCTTATTGCAGGCTGATGCCGGCCTGCTTGATGACCTGTGCCCAGCGCTGGCCCTCTTGCCTGGTGTGCTGCTGCAGCGCCTGCGGGGCATAGTCCGCGGAAGGCAGCAGCAAGATGCCCTGTTCGCTCATCTGGCGGGTGAAGTCCTGGTTCTGCATGGCCTGGCGATAAGCGTCATACAGGGTCTGGATCATGGTCGCCGGCGTGCCATGCGGCGCGTACAGGCCATACCAGGTCGAGACCTCGAATCCGGGGATGGCTTGCGCGCCGATGGCCGGGGCGTCCGGAAACTGCGGCATCGGGGCGGCCGAGGTCAGCCCCAGCGCGCGGACTTTGCCGCCGCGCGTCTGGGGCAGGGCGGTATTGGTCTGGTCGAACATGGCGTCCACCTGGCCGCCCATCAGGTCGTTGAGCGCCGGGCCCGCGCCTTTGTAGGCAATAGGGGTGATCTCGATATGGGCCTGGCTGGCGAACAGCGCGGCCACCAGGTGCGACGTCGAGCCCACGCCGGCATTGCTGAAGTTCAGCTTGCCCGGGTTCTGCCTGCCATGCGCAATCAAGTCCTGCACGCTGCGGTAGGGTGAATTGGCGCCGACCAGCAGCACCAGCGGGGTGTCTGGAAAGCGGAACACCGCGTCGAAGTCCTTGACCGGGTCATACGGTAGCTGCGGATACAGCGTAGGAGCAGCCGCCATGTAGCCGATGTGTCCCACCAGGAAGGTGTAGCCATCGGGCTTGGCGCGTGCCACGCGCGTGGCCCCTATGGTGCCGCCCGCACCCGGCACGTTCTCGATCAGGATGGTCTGCTTGAGCTGCTTCGAGACTTCGTTGGCGATATTGCGGGCCATGGCATCGGTGGGGCCGCCCGCGGCAAACGGCACGATCCACGTGATGGCGCGGTCGGGATAGGCGTCGCCGGCCGCGATGGCCGCGCAGGGCGGGATCAGTACGAAGGCGGCCGACAGGGCCGCAAGCCATTTTTTCACTGTTGTCTCCTGGTTGTCGTGGATGTCCGGCCAGTCAGCCGGCTTGGCGCATCCTGTCCACCATGCGAGGCGCCTGCCCCAGATAGTTGGACGGGTTGCACAGTTGGTCGATGGCGGCGCCATCGAGGCACGCGGCGACACGGGCGTCGTCGCGCAGGATTTCGGCCAGCGGGCGGCCTTGCGCATGCGCGGCGCGGCACGCGTCGTACACCACGTCATGCGCGGTCTGGCGGCCGATATGCGGCGCCAGGCCCATCATGACCGCTTCGGCAACGATGAGGCCATTGGTCAGGCCCAGGTTGCGGGCCATGCGGCCGGTGTCGACCTCCAGCCCGCCCAGCATGAAGCAGGCCTGCCGCAGCGAGCCGGCCGTCAGTACGAAGGCTTCGGGAATGGCGGTCCATTCCACATGCCACGGGCCCGTGGCGCGCTCGAAATCCTGCAGCATGGCGTCGACGGCCAGGCCGGCATGCTGGCGCACCGTTTTGGACGCGCTCCACATCAGTTCGCACGAGATCGGATTGCGCTTTTGCGGCATGGTGCTGGATGCGCCGCGCCCTTTGACAAAGGGCTCGAAGGCTTCGGCGACTTCGTTGGTCATCATCAGCATGATGTCCACCGCGATCTTGCCCAGCGTGCCGGCAACCAGGGCCAGGAACTGCACCGCTTCGGCCAACCCGTCGCGCGCCACGTGCCAGGTAATGGGGGCGGGATACAGGCCCAGCTCGTGCATCAAGGCGTCGTGGACTTCCAGGCCGCGCTCGCCCAGCGACGCCAGCGTACCGGCCGCGCCGCCGAACTGTCCCACCAGTGCGCGCGGGCGCAACTGCGCCAGGCGTTCGCGATGGCGCCGCACCATCAGCAGCCATACCGCGGCCTTGTAGCCGAAGGTGATGGGCAGGGCATGCTGCAGATGGGTGCGGCCCGCCATCGGCGTGTCCCGGTAGCGGACAGCCATTGCGTCGAGCAGCGTGTCGAGTTGCGCCAGGTCGGCGTCGATCAAGTCCAGCCCGGCCTTGACCTGCAGCACCGTGGCGGTGTCCATGATGTCTTGCGTGGTGGCACCCCAATGCAGGTACTGGCCAGCGGGTCCGCACAACGGCGACAACTGATGCACCAGCGGCAGGATGGGGTATCCGACGATCTCTGTCTCGGCTTTCAAGGCCGCCATATCGATCCGGGCGCACGGGGCGGCCTGCGCGATCTGCCCGGCCGCCTCGGCCGGAATAATGCCCAGCCGGCCCTGCACGCGTGCCAGGGCCGTCTCGACTTCCACATAGCGCGCCACGGTTGCGGCGTCATCGAACACCGCGCGCATGGCGGCGGTGCCGACCATGTCTTTGAAGATGGCGGATTCAAGCAGCGAGATTGGCATTTAAATGTACGCTCTGAATTAAAAGTACGTACAGCTTAGTAGGACAGGGAGGCCGCCGTCAACACTGGCGGTACGCGGCCGCCGCCCGCAGGGCAGGCGATAGAATGGCGGTTCGCCCATACGCTGCCGCCTCATGTCGATCTCGCTATACACCCGCATATCCGAAGAACTTGCACGCCGCATCGCGAACCACGTGTATCCCGTGGGTAGCGTCATCC
>DASPIV010000262.1:0-3364 GCA_035628955.1 Bordetella sp. | reverse complement strand
TGGTGATCGAAGAACTGGCGGCCGACGCCATTGCCGCCCGCCTGGAAGCTGGCAAGCTGGACCTGGGCGTGGCTTACCGGCCCGAATCGACCAGCGGCCTGCAGTTCGAGCCGCTGTTCAACGAAGAACTGGTGCTGGTGGTGTCGGCAACGCATCCGCTGGCCGGCCGCAAGCGCATCCGCATGATCGAACTGCACCGCGAACCCCTGGTGCTGCTGCCGAACAGTTTTTCCACCCGACGCCTGCTCGATGAATGTTTCGCGGCCGCCGGTGCCGAACCCAGCGTGGTCGCCGAGACGAACACCATCGCCGCCATGCTGGGCATGGTGGCGCGCCTGCCGGTGGGCTGCATAGCCGCCGCCAGCGCCATCACGCCCAACCCGGCGCTGCGCATGATACCCATGGAAAGCCCCACGCCCATGCGCACGCCCGGCCTGCTGCTCAACCCCGGCCTGCCGCAGACCCGGCCAGGGCGGGCCTTTGCGGCACTGTTGCGCAAGCAGGCGGTGGCCAGCAGCGCAGCGGCCTAGCCGCCGCCGGCGTGCTACCAGGAAAGTCCGCCTGCCGGCCCGCCAGCACCAACGATACGCGCGGGGTAATCGCGCACCCCATCCAGCAGGGCCGTGTAAAGATTATTGATGGCGCCGGATTGCATCGTCGGGTTGCGAAACACGGCAATGCCCGCCATCTTGCTTGAAAGCAGTGGGCCCAGGTCGATATTCAAGACCTGCACCAAGTTCCATTCGATGAGTTTGTCGGCCAGGGATTGCGGCAGCAAGGCGACATGGCGATGATCTTTCAGCAGCTCGGCAACCAGCGGCATCGAAGTCGTACAGACAGGGGCGGCGCGCGGCGCGCAGGGCTGTTCGCACAACAGGGTGAACAGGCTGCGGGTCTGGGTGCCGGCCGGTGCGACGATCCAGGCATATTCCGACAGGTCCGCCAGGCCAACCGCCGGCTGCCGCGTCAGCACATGAAACGGATTCGCGACTACAACGGCTTTGTCGTCCAGCAGTGCCGTGCATTGCACGCTGCCCGGGCAGTCGTCGGCGTACCGGCTGAGCACCAGGTCGAGCTGCCCGGAGACCAGTTGCGGCAGCAAATTGTGGCCGTAGTCTTCGGTGACCAGCAGTTGTACGCCGGGGTGCCGGCGGCTGAAGGCCGGCAGAATCGAACACAGGAAACGCGCGGCGGCCTCGATCGCACCGATACGGACCACGGCCGCGCCATTCTCGCGCAGCGCCACCACGGTCTCGGTCGAGCGCCGCAGCCCCATCAGGCTGGAGCGCGCGAAGCCTATCACCAGCAAGCCATATTCATTGGGGCGCACGCCGCGGCTGTGCCGCTCGAAGAGCTCCACGTCGAGCAGCCCCTCGATTTCCCGGATGGCATGCGTGGCGGCCGGTTGGGTCAGCCCAACGCTGTCGGCAGCGGCCTGGATGCTTCCGTGTTCGGAGATGGCCACCAGCAATTGCAGATGGCGCATGCGCACGCGCCCCAATAGCCGGTTGTACAAAGCGTCAGCGGGGTCGGTCGGGGCAGACATAGAAAGACTTTATAGGTATCGAAAAATAGGTGTACCGGCCCCAGGCATGGCATGCACATAATGCCTGGCACAAGAACACCGCCCCCAAGGAAAATCATACATGAGCCCCCGTACCCCCCGACACGCCATGCGTTGCGCCGCACTCGCGCTGCTGGGCGCCGCTGCCATGCCCGCGCCAGGCATGGCGCAGTCGTTTCCCAGCCAGCCCGTCACCATGATCGTGCCGTCGTCGGCGGGCGGATCGGCGGATATTATCGCCAGGGTCATCGCCGAACCCCTGGCACAAAGCCTGGGGCAGCCGGTCATTGTTGAAAACAAGGCCGGTGCCGGCGGCGCGATCGGCATGAACGCGGTGGCACAGGCCCGCCCCGACGGCTACACCATTGCCATCGGCACGGCCAGCACCCTGACCACCAATCCGCTGATGAACAAGGCTGCCAAGGTCGACCCCTTGAAAGACCTGGCGCCGATTTCGCCGCTGGTCTCGATTCCCGGCATATTGACGGTGACCGCCAGCTTCAAGGCAGACAACCTCGACCAGTTCATCAGCCAGGCCAAGGCCCATCCCGACCAGTACACGATGGGTTCGTCCGGATTCGGCAGCATCGGCCATCTGGTGGTTGAAGCCATCAACCAGGAACTCGGCATCGAACTGCGGCATATTCCTTATCGCGGCATGGGGCCGGCCGTGGTCGCGACGCTTTCCGGCGAATCGCAGGTGCTGTTCGACCAATATCCTTCTTCCCGCCCCCATGTGCTGGCGGGCAAACTGAAGCCGCTGGCGATTGCCTGGAAAGAAAGGCTGCCGGACTTGCCGAACGTGCCCACGTTCGCGGAAGCGGGCTACGACGCCCTCAACGCCCTGACCACGACCTGGTTCGGGCTGGTGGCGCCCGCCGGTACGCCCGAACAGACGGTCGCCGCGCTGAACAAGGCGTTGCTGCAGGCCCTGGCGCGGCCCGACACCATCGCTCAGTTGCAGAAGGTGGGCGCGCAGCCCATCGGCGACACGCCCCAGGCACTTACCGGCCTGATCTCGGAAAGCCTGGCCAGGAACCGCGGGATCATCAAGCAGCGCGGCCTGACTTTCGACTGAGCGCAAGCCACCCCGCCCTACTGACCGCCGACCTGCCGGAACAACATGCCCGCCACCTACACCTTCATCGATAACGCCCGCCTGGCTGATGGGCGCGTCGTGCGCCTGACGCTGGACCAGGGCACCATTGCCGCCATCGAGCCGATGGGTGCCCCTCATCACGACGGCGCCGCGAACACACTGGACGTGCAACGGGCACTGCTGCTGCCCGCATTATTCGACGGCCATCTGCACCTGGACAAGACGCTGAGCGGACTGCCCTGGCTGCCCCATGGCGCGGGCCCCGACCGCACCAGCCGGATCGAGAACGACAAGAAGGTCCTGCCCTACCTGCCGGTATCCACGCGCGAGCGCGCCGGCAACCTGATCCGCAAATGCGTCGCGCACGGAACCGGGTTCCTGCGCAGCCACGTGGACATCGACACGCATTGCCGGCTCGACCGTCTGCACGGTGTGCTGCAGGCGCGCGAGGACCATGCGTCGGTGATCGACATACAACTGGTGGCCTTCCCGCAGAGCGGCGTCATCCGCGATCCGGGCACGCTTGAATTGCTGGACGAGGCGGTGAAAGAAGGCGCGGACCTCGTCGGCGGCATGGACCCCTGCATCATCGACCGCGACCCGGCCGGCCAGTTGGACGGGATCTTCGCCATCGCCGACCGGCGGGGTGTGGGAGTAGACATTCACCTGCACGAAACCGGCGAACTGGGCCTGTTCAGTCT